>JAEMGR010000034.1 GCA_016458225.1 Myxococcaceae bacterium JPH2
GACATGCCCGTCGCGGTCCTCGCCACCCTCAAGGCCGGCGCCGCCTACCTCCCGCTCGACCCGTCGTATCCCTCCGAGCGTCTCGCCTTCATGCTCGAGGACACCTCCGCGCCTGTCGTCCTCGCGCACGCCACCTTCGCCTCCGCGCTTCCGTCCTCCACCCAGGCCCGCATCCTCCGCCTCGACGAGCACGCCGCGGACATCGCCCGTTGCCCCACGCACCCGCTCGGGCTGGAGCTGTCCACCGAGGCGCATTGCTACTTCGTCTACACCTCCGGCAGCACGGGCAAGCCCAAGGGCATCGTCATGTCCCACCGCGCGGTGGGCTACATGCTCGACTGGCTCACCCCGCGCCACGTCGTGGCCACGGGCACCACGCTCCAGTTCGCCTCGCTCAACTTCGACGTCTCCTTCCAGGAGCTGTTCGGCACGTGGCGGCTGGGCGGGCGCGTGCTGCTCGTGACGAGCGCGCTGCGCCAGGACCCCGTGGAGATGCTGCGCTACATGGTGCGGCACCAGGTGGACCGCCTGTATCTGCCCTTCGTCGCGCTCCAGGCGCTCTGCGACGCGGCCGCGCACGAGCCCGAGCTGCCGCCGCTCGTCGAGGTCATCACCGCCGGTGAGCAACTCCAGGTGACGCCCGCGCTCGTCGCCTTCTTCGAGCGACTGCCCGGCTGCATCCTGGAGAACCAATACGGCCCCTCGGAGGCGCACGCCGTCTCCACCTGGAGGGCCTCGGGCCCGCCGCGCACGTGGCCCGCGCTGCCGCCCGTCGGTGTGCCCATGCCGCGCGTGCAGCTCTACGTCCTCGACGCGCGGGGAGAGCCGTGCCCCATCGGCGTCCCCGGCGAGATATTCGTGGGGGGAGACACCCTGGCCCACGGCTATCACGCGCGGCCAGACCTCACCGCCGATCGCTTCATTCCCTCACACCTGGACACCGCGCCGGGAGCGCGGCTCTATCGCACCGGAGACAAGGCCCGCTGGCTGGCCAACGGGAACCTCGAGTTCCTCGGCCGCCTCGATGGCCAGGTGAAGCTGCGCGGCTTCCGCATCGAGTTGGGCGAGGTGGAGTCCGCCCTGCGCGCCGCGGCCGGAGTGAAGGACGCCATCGTCGTCGTGCGCGAGGACACGCCCGGCGTTCGCCGCCTCGTGGGTTACCTCATCGTGTCACCGGAGACGCAGTGGGAGCCCGAGGCCCTGCGCACGGCCCTGGCGCGGCGACTCCCCGAGTACATGGTGCCCGCCGCGCTCGTCCGGCTGGACGCCCTGCCGCTCATGCCCAGCGGCAAGGTGAACCGAGGGGCCCTGCCACCGCCCGACGCGAGCCAGGACGGCACGCTCCAGCGGATGGCACCGCGCACCGCGCTGGAGCTCCAGCTCGCGCGCATCTTCGAGGAGGTGCTCGGAGTCGGCGCCATCGGCGTGCGCGACAGCTTCTTCGAGCTGGGCGGCCACTCGCTGCTCGCCGTGCGGCTGCTGGCCCGCGTGCGCGAAGCGACCGGCCGCGCGCTCCCCGTCGCCACCCTCTTCCAGAACGCCAACGTGGAGTCGCTCGCCGCGGTACTGCGACAGGAGGCGGAGGGAACCCGCGCGGACTGGTCCCCGCTCGTGGAGTTCCGAGGCGGCAAGCAACAGCGGCCCTTCTTCTGCGTCCACGCCGTGGGCGGCAACGTCCTCAGCTACATCGAGCTGGCTCGAGCCCTGGGAGACGCACAGCCCTTCTACGGACTCCAGGCGCGCGGACTGGAGGGAGATGTGCCGCCCTGCCAGAGCATCCCCGAGATGGCGAGGCTCTATCTCGCCGCCATGCGCGCCGTGCAGCCCAAGGGGCCCTATCTGCTCGGAGGCTGGTCGCTGGGAGGTTCCATCGCGCTGGAGATGGCCCAGCAGCTCCGCCAGCAAGGCGAAGAGGTCGAGCTGCTCGTCCTCATCGATACCTACGCGCGGCTCGTCCCCAAGGGAGAGACGCCGAACCTCCAGGTGGAGGCCACGCGCGCGAGCACGCTGTTCTACCAAGACCTCCTGCGAGCGGCCGGCCACGCCCTGCCACTGCCCGACGCGGAGCTGGAGCAACTGGAACCCGCGCGCAGGCTCCAGCTCCTCGAAGAGGCCAGCCGAGCCACCGCCGCGCAGCCGCTCCAAGCCCTGCGCGACGTGTTCCAGACGCACCTGCTGCTGGGCTGGACCTACGAGCCGCGAGCGTATCCGGGACGCGTCCTGCTCCTGGAGGCGAGCGAGCCCGCACGCACGCGAGGCTGGGAGGAGTTCGTCACCGGCCCGCTGGAGGTCCAGACCATTTCGGGCGACCACTACTCCATCCTGCGAGGCGCGCGCGTCCAGCAACTCGCCACGGTGTTGCGAGAAGCCCTGGAGCGAGCCCGAGCCGCCCGACCGGAGCAGGCCCGCTCGGCCTGAGGCGCCACCATGTCGACCGCTCCCGCGCCCACCTATCCCGCGAACAAGTGGCTCATCACCGCGTCGGTGTCCTTCGGCACGTTGATGGCGGCCATCGACGCGTCCATCGTCAACGTGGCGCTGTCACAGATTCGCGCCTCGGTGGGTGCCACTACGCAGGAAATCACCTGGGCCTCCACCAGCTACTCCATCGCCACGGTGATGGTGATGCCGCTGTCCGCGTTCCTCGGGCGCATGTTCGGACAGAAGCGCTCGTATCTCACGTGCCTCGCCCTCTTCATCGGCGGCTCGTTCCTCTGCGGCCTCGCGTGGAGCCTGCCGGTGCTCATCCTCTTCCGCTTCATCCAGGGCCTGGGCGCGGGCGCGCTGCCGCCCACCGAGCAGGCCATCCTCCGCCAGACGTTCCCTCCCGAGGAACAGGCCATGGCCATGGCCCTCTTCACCATGGTCATCACCGTGGGCCCCGCCGTGGGCCCCACGCTCGGCGGCTACATCGTCGACAACTTCCACTGGTCGTGGATCTTCTTCATCAACCTCCCGCTGGGCTTCATCGGCCTGTTGATGGTGGGCCGCTTCGTGGAGGAGCCCGAGGACGTGCGCCTCGCCCTGCGCACCGCCGCCGAGGAGCAGCGCCGCAACATGGACTGGTCCGGCATCATCCTCATGTGCGTGGGGATGGCCTCGCTCCAGTTCGTCTTCGAGGAGGGACAGAGCCATGACTGGTTCGAGTCCCCCGAAATCGTCGCCGTGGCCCTGGTCGCCGCCGTGGCCCTGCCGGCCTTCGTGCTGCGCGAACTCACCGCGCCCGTGCCCGCCGTCAACCTGCGCCTGTTCAAGGACCCCGTCTTCACCTCGGGCACGGTGCTCGGCGGATTGATGTTCTTCATCCTCGTGTCGAGCATGTTCCTGCTGCCGCTGTTCATGCAGGAGCTGCTCGGCTTCACCGCGATGCAGTCGGGCCTGGCGCTCATGCCGCGCACGCTGGTGATGATCGTCACCATGCCCATCGTGGGGCGGCTCTACTCGCGCGTCCCACCGCAGGTGCTCATCAGCTCGGGGCTGCTCATCGCGGGGTTGGGCGTCTACCGCTGCGCCAGCTTCACGCTGGACACCGGCGCCATGGACATCGTCATCGCCATCTTCCTTCAGGGGCTCGGCACCAGCCTGCTCTTCGTGCCGCTCAACACCGTCGCGTTCGATGGCATCCCTCGACCCAAGCTCGCGGACGCCTCCGGGCTCAACACGCTGTTGCGTCAGCTCTCCAGCTCCGTGGGGCTGGCGGTGTTCGCCGCGCTCCTGGCGCGCTACACGGCCCAGGCGCACGTGGGCGTCTCGGCGCAGCTCGCCTCGGACCGGACCGACGTGCTCGACCGCGTGGCCCAGTACCAGGCCAGCTTCATGGCCAAGGGCATGGACGCGCTCAGCGCGCACGAGGCCAGCCTCCGGCTGTTGGCGGGCTCCGCCTTGCGACAGGCCACGGTGCTCGCCTTCGACAAGCTGTTCCTCCTGGGCGCGCTGCTGTTCCTGCTCGCCGTGCCCCTCATGCTCTTCCTTCGGACCGCCCCCAAGGTCGCCGCCAGCGTCCCGACGCCGACCCCCGAGCCCCCGAAGGCTCACGTGGACGTGGAGATTTGACGCGATGACCGCGAAACCCAGGCTGGTCGAGAACGAAGGCAAGGGCACGGCGGATGGCGCGAGCCCAACGCCTCCGAGCAAGGGACGCCAGGGCGCGCTCGTCCTCGGCGTCCTCACGAGCGCCATGCTCCTGGGCCTGGGCGGCTACAAGCTGCTCACGCTCGGCCAGGAGTCCACCGACAACGCGCAGGTGGAAGCGGACGTGGTGCCGGTGCATGCCCGCGTCGCCGGGCAGGTGTTGCGCGTGCGCGTGGCCGACAACAGCCACGTCTCCCAGGGCGATGTCCTGGTGGAGTTGGATCCCGCGGACCTCACGCTCGCCGAGCAACAGGCCGAGGCCGAGCTGGAGTCCGCGCGAGCCCAAGCGGACGCGGCCCAGGCGCAGGTCACCGTCGCCGAGGCTGGCGCACGCGGAGGCCACTCCACCGCGCGAGCCCAGGTGTCCGCCTCCGCCGCCGAGGTCAGCCGCGCCGAGTCCGGCGTCGCCGTCGCCCGGGCCCAGCTCGCACGCGCGGAGGCCGACGCCGGACGCGCCAACGTGGAGCTGGAGCGCGTAGCCACCCTCAAGTCCGATGGAGCGCTGTCCCAGGCGGAGCTGGACGATGCCCACGCCGCGCAGGCCTCGGCCCAGGCCGCGCTGGATGCCGCGCGCGCGCAGCTCGCCTCGGCGGAGCAAGCCCGACTCGCGGCCACCAGCCACGTGGCAGAGGCCCAGGGGCAGCTCGACCAGAGCGCGCCCGTGGACGCGAAGATCGCCGTCGCCCGCGCCAGCGCGGCACTGGCCCAGGCCCGGATGCGCTCCGCCGAGGCCACGCTCGCCCAAGCCCGGCTCCAGGTCGCGCGCACGCGCATCCTCGCCCCGGCCGACGGCGTGGTGTCTCGCCTGGGCTCGCGCGTCGGTCAGCTCGTGTCCGCGGGGCAGGCCGTGGCCCAGCTCGTCCCGACGCGCACCTACGTGGTGGCGAACTTCAAGGAGACGCAGGTGGGCCACATGCGCGAGGGGCAGCGCGCGGAGGTGACGGTGGATGCCTTCTCCGGCCGCAAGCTCGTGGGCCGGGTGGAGAGCCTCTCGGGAGGTACGGGCGCGCGCTTCGCCCTGCTGCCCCCGGACAACGCCTCGGGGAACTTCGTGAAGGTGGTGCAGCGCGTGCCCGTGCGCATCGCGTGGGACGCAGCCCCCGAGGACCTCCGCTTGCGCGCCGGACTCTCTGTGGAGGTCACCGTGTTCACCGACAGCGCCACGCCCCCGGCCTCACCACCACGGGAGGCGCGGGGCGTGAGCGCCACCACGCCTCCCTGATTCACCTTCAGGGACGGCGAGGCGCGGCCAGGAAGGCGGACGTGCTCGCCTGCTGCGCGTTCCGGAACGCGATGCACAGGTCCGTCGCCTCCAGGATTCTCGCCAGCGACCGAGCCCCTCCCTCGGCGTGCTGGCTGCGCTCCCGATAGAAGGCGCTCACGTCGGCGCGGTGCTCGGCGTCGCAATACCCTTCCGCCACGAAGAAGAGCCCCCGCACCAGGTCACCGGGGAGTCGCGCCGCGAGCGCGTCGTAGTGCTCCTTCACGAACGCATAGACGGTGTCGCGCGTGCGGTAGTCGGAGGAGGTCTGCGCCACGACGGAGAAGAGGGTCTCTCGCGGGTCGAACTCGTCGGAGAGCAGCAACAGCGGGAGCTGCGTGCGGATCAACTCCGGACGCGTGATGCGCCCGAGCGCATTGAGGAGCCTTTCGCGCACCGCCCAATCCTTCTCCGTGCGCAGCGCCTGGAGCAATTGGGCCTGCCACGCCGCGTCTGCGTTCAGCGAGGCAATCGACAGCACCGTCTCCACCATGTCGGCCGCCACCGCGTCGTGGTCCACCAGCCACCTCTGCGCCAACACCCGCGCCTCCGCGCCGAGCACTGGGTCCTCGCCCGCGCAGCCCACCAGTTGGGTGAGCTGCACGCGCAGCAAGCGCACGTCCTCCGAGTCCCCCTTCCCCGTCACCAACCCCAGCTTGCGTGCCCGCGCGCCGTACAACTCGCGCACCAGCCGGACCCGCGCCTCGCGCTCGGCGTCCGTGCGCAGCACGAGGGGACGCGCAAGCTCCAGCAGCGACTGCGACGTCACCACCTCCATCCGCTCCGAATCCTTGAAGCGGGACAACAACCCGAGCGCCTCCGACGTGGGCAGCGCGCCCGCCTCCGCCAAGGCCTGCGCATCACCGAGCAGCGCCATGCTCTCGGTGCGCGTCAGGCGCGTCAGCCCCTCGGCCTTGAGTCCCTCCCAAGCCTTGCCCGTCACGTGGGCGCGCAGGTACCCCGCCCCCTCCGCGTTGGGATAGACCCACGTCGGGCACACCGTCGCACCCGGCAGTGGCAGCGTCGCTTCCTCGGACTCCAACACCGTACAGGTCCGCAGCGTCTGGCCCTTCACGCCGTACTTGAGACACAGCGGAACCTTCCAGGACTGCGCCGCGACTCCCGTCGAACCCAGCGGCAGATAGCGCTGCTGCCGCAGCGTCACGCGCGGCGCGGCGCCCGCGCAGTCCAGCGCGACGCTCACCAGCGGCGCTCCGCCCTGGTCCATGAACGAGCCCAACACCTGGCTCACATCGCGGCCCGCCGCCTCGGACAGCGCGGACAAGAAGTCCGCCGACGTCGCCGTTCCACCCGCGTGCGCGCGCACATAGCGCTGGATGCCCTGGCGGAACGTGTCGTGCCCCAGCCACTCCTCCGCCATGGTGAGCACCGCGCTGCCCTTGCCATAGGTGATTCCATCGAACGCGCTCTCAATGTCATCCGCGGACGCGATGGGCTGACGCAAGTGCCGCGCGGCCACCAACCGGTCGCTCTTGAGGGCGCGGCCTCGGACCTTCATCTGCTCCAGCGGCGCCTGCCACGACGGCTGCCATCCATCCACGATGCGCAGGGAGATCCACGACGCAAAGGACTCGTTGAGCCACAAGTCATCCCACCAGCGCGGGGTGACGAGGTTGCCGAACCACTGATGCCCCAGCTCGTGCGCCTGGATGATGGCGAACGTGCGCTGCCGGTCGATGCTGTCCGCGCCCGGCGGGGCCAGCATGATGGCCGACTGGAAGGTGATGAGCCCGGGGTGTTCCATTGCGCCCGAGTGGTGCGCCACCGACAGCACGTCCAGCTTCTCGTACGGATAGGGCATCCCGAAGTAGTCCTCGAGCCGCGCGAGCAGCTCGGGCGTCACCTTCGCCGCGTACTCGGCCTCCGCCACTCGTCCGCGCGGGGTGATGACCCGCGTCCGCACGCGCTTCAGCCCGGCCGGGCCGGCCTCCGCGACCTGGAACGGCCCCACGCCAAAGGCAATCAAGTAGCTGGGCAGAGGCTGCGTCCGCGCGAAGCGCACGACCTTGCCGCCTCCGGCCTCCACGGACTCTGCTTCCACGTCCGTGTTCGACACCGCCATGGCGCCCGCGGGCACGTGGAGCGTGAGTTGCCAGGGCACCTTGAAGCCCGGCTCGTCGAAGGAAGGAAACACGCGGCGCGCGCCCAACGGCTCGAACTGCGTATAGACATACCAATCCCCGCCCTCCTCCACGCGGAAGGCGCCATGCGTCTCCGAAGACGAGGCGGCGCCCTGATAGACAATGCGCATCCGCGCGGGGCCCGGCGCAAGCGGACGCCCGAGCGAGAATCCCAGCCACGGCGCCTCCGCGCGGCCCAGCGTGACGGGGAGGGACTGCCCCGCTTGCTCCAGCGAGGCCGACTTCACGGTGAGCGCCTCGCCCTGAAGCCACACCACGGCCGAAGGCGCGGACACCTCCAGCGCGATGTCCAGCACGCCCTCGAAGGTGGGGGACTTGGGATCCACCGTCAGCTCCGCCGCGTAGCCCGTGGGGCGGACGCCCTCGGGAATGCGCAGGGCCGGCACCGGAGGAAACTCAGCCTTCGCCGAGACCGCTTTCGCGGATGCGGCGTCATTGGACACAGGGCCCGAGCGCTGGGGTGCGCCACAAGCCACGAGCACGGAACACAGCAGGAGCAAGCGTCTGGACATCGGTTCATTCCTCTCAGCGACGACCGAGGCACAGCGGGTTGAACAGCGTTCGAGCATGGCTCCGCCACTCCCACTGGCGGCGGGGCAGCAGAGACATGGCCATGACAGACAGCTCAGCCGCGGGGCGCTCCCCTGAGGCGGGTGGCTATCTTTGACTCAGCAGGAAGGAGGTCGCAGACACCATGCCGGAGATCCGCGAGGGAGCGCCCCAGCCACAGAGCAACGAGGAGCGCGAGCGCCAGGCCGAAGCCCTGGAAGAAGTCCCTGGCCACACGCCCTTCGTGGCCGAGGGAGACGACGAGGATGCCCCCCACCGGGAGCATCGCTATCCAGACCCCGACAAGACACCGGGCCGAGCGGAGGGCTGAAGGCCCGCCCGCCGCTCAGTCCGCGCGCATGGCCACCAGCGGATCCACCCGCGTGGCGCGCAGCGCGGGAATCCACGTGGCCAGCAGCGACACGCCCGTCACGACCAGCGCCAGTCCCCCGAAGACGAGCGGATCCGTCGTGCTCACGCCAAAGAGCAGACTGGAGAGGACTCGCGTCGACGCCCAGGCACCCACCAACCCCACCGCCACGCCCAGCAACGCCAGACGCATGCCGTGGCCCACCACCAGCCGCCGCACGTCCGCCGGACGCGCGCCCAAGGCCATGCGGATGCCCATCTCCCGAGTGCGCTGCCGCGCCATGTAGGCCATGACCCCAAAGAGGCCCACGGCCGCCAGCAACAGGGACATGCCCGCGAACATCCCCACCAGCAGCGACACGAAGCGTGGCCGCGAGGTCGCCTCCTCCACCCGCTGCGCCATCGTCCGGACCTCGCCCACGGCCAGCCCCTTGTCCAGTTCGGCCACGGCCGCGCGCACGCCGGACACCAGGCCCCACGCATCCCCGCGTGTCCGCGCCGCGAAGGCCATGAAGAAGAACGTGCGCTGGAGCCCCGGCACATAGACCTCCGGCCGACTCGCGTTCCCCAGCCCGTCGTAGCGAACGTCCGCCACCACGCCCACCACCGTGAGCCAGGGCGTGGTCTCACCGCCCACGCGGATCCGCTGCCCCACGGGATTCGCGCCCGCCCAGAACCGGCGCACGGCGGCCTCGTTGACCAGCACCACCGGCTGCGTCTCCGAGGTGTCTGAACTCGCGACATCGCGTCCCTGGCGCAGTGGGATGCCCAGCGTCGTCAGATACCCCGGCGTGATGCTCTGGAACCCCACCGAGGGCATGTCCGCGGGCGTTGCGACCGGACGACCGTCGATCTCCAATCCCTCTCGGATCCCCGCCCCACCGAACGGCAGGTCCGACACGGCCCCCACGCTCATCACGCCTGGAAGCGCGGCCACCTGCTGGCGGACCTGCTCGAAGAACTCCGCCTGCCTCGCGGAGGGGTACTTGTCCACCGGAAGCGAGAGCTTCCACGTGAGCATCGAGTCCACCTGGAAGCCAGGGTCCACGGACTGCAAGCGCCACAGGCTGCGCATGAGCAGTCCCGCGCTGATGAGCAACACCACCGCGAGCGCCACCTCGGCCACCACGAGCGCGCTGCGCGAGCGGCTCCGCGCCTCGGTCGCGCGCCCGTTGCCGCCGCGCCGCAACACGAGGCTCAGCTCGGGGGAGGACGCCTGGAGCGCCGGCATCACGCCGAAGAGCAGCCCCGTCATCAGCGAGACGCCCGAGGTAAAGGCAAGCACCCGCCCATCCATCCGCACCTCGCCCAAGCGCAGCAGGTCGGGCGGCACGATGTGCAGCAAGCCATCCAGCCCCCACATCGCCAACAACAAGCCGAGCCCGCCAGCCACCACCGACAACAGCAGGCTCTCCAGCAAGAGCTGACGCACCAGCCGCCCTCGCCCAGCGCCCAGGGCCGTGCGCACCGCCAGCTCCTGACTCCGCGCCGCGGCTCGCACGAGGAAGAGGTTGGCCACGTTCGCGCAGGCGATGGCCAGCACCAGCCCCACCGCGCACAGCAGCACCCAGAGCACCGGCTGCGAGTCACCCACCACCTGCTCACGCAACGGCACGAGCGCGATGCCCGAGTGCGCGTTCTCGTCCGGGTGGTCGCGCTCCAGCCGCGCCGCCAGGGTGGACATGACGCTCGCGGCCCGCTCGGGTGTCACGCCGGGCTTCAAGCGGCCGAGCACGCGCAGGAACGACGTGCCGCGCCGCTCGCTGAGGTCCTGCGCGGTCCCCATCTCCAGCTGCGGGATGTCCTTGATGGGCGCGGGCACCCACAGCTCCGGGGACTGCGAGGCCACGCCCTGCGGCACGATGGCGGGCAAGCCAAAGTCCGGGGGCATCACCCCGAGCACCTCGTAGCTGCGCCCATCGAGCCGCACCGAGCGCCCGATGACTCCCGGGTCCCCGCCAAAGCGCCTCACCCACAGCCCATGGCTGAGCACCACCTCCTGCCGTGGCCCATCCGCATCCGTGCGGGCCTGGAACGTGGTACCCAGGAGCGGCGAGCGGCCCAGCACCTGGAAGTAGTTGGTGGACACGCTGGCCGCCATCAACCGCTCGGGCGTGCCCTCTTCCGAGAGGCTCACCGGCAGCGAGGAGAAGGCCGCGAGCCCCTCGAAGACGTCGTTCTGCGCGCGCCAGTCCCGGAAGTTGGCGGGCGACACCGACGTGCGCCCCACCTCGGGGAAGTGGCTCCACAACAGCATCAGCCGGTCGGCGGCGGGATACGGCAGGGGCGCCAGGAGCACCGCGTTCACCACGCTGAAGATGCCGGTGTTCGCGGCAATCCCCAGAGCCAGGGTCAGCACCGCCACGGCCGCGAACGTCGGCTGGCGCCACAGCGAGCGCGCCGCGTGACGAACTTCCTGGATGACGTCCGACATCAGATCCTCCTCGCAATCCCACCTGTACCGGCCCACCACAGCAAGGGACAGGCCAGGGTGGGAGCGCGCGGCAAGTCACTGGAATCCCTTCGCCGGAGGGGATCCGGACATGTCAGCCATGGGAACCCACTTCCCAGTTCCGAACAACCGGGTGCCGTCCGGCCACGAATCTGGAGGACCCCGGACTCCTGCCACGCTTGGACTGCCCGGACATCTCGTAAAGTGCGCGCGTGGCGAGACTCGTGGCGATGTTTGGACCGTGCAGGGGCGTGGCGCGGAGGTTGGACGCGGCGTTGGTGATTGGCCGTGCGTGCGAGGGTGGCTGGCGGCTGAGAGACGAGCAGGTGAGCCGCGAGCACTGCGCCATCGAGCCCAATGGCTCGGGGCACACGCTGCGGGACCTGGACTCGAGCCACGGCACCTGGCTCAACGGCCAGCGCATCCAAGCGCCCGCGCGGCTGCGGCCGGGAGACCAGGTCTCGGTGGGCGAGAGCATCCTCGTCTACGAGCCCACCTTCGACGCCCTGCGCGCGAGCGACGGCGAGTCCACGGTGGTGCTCACGCGGACCAAGGCCACGCCGCTCCAGCGCGCCCGAGCGCCCGGTCCCGAGGTGCTCGCGAGGGCCGGAGAGCTGGCCCTGCGCATCGCGAGGCCCGGCACGCCAGACGCGCTCGCGGACATGGTCTTCGAGGCCCTCGAGTCCGCGCTCCAGCCCACCGCCCTGGTCCTGCTGCGCTTCAGTCCCCGAGGACCACGTCCGCACCAGACCTGGCCCACGGGGGCCCACCTCACGGTCAGCCGGGAGCTGGTGGGTGGCGTGCTCAAGGAAGGCTGCGCGCTCGCGATGACGGAGCCCCAGTTCCGCGCCGAGCCGGAGGCACGCCACGCCCGGCTGGCCCAGCGCGCCGCGCACGTGCTCTGCGCCCCGATGTACGCCGGAGGCGCGCCCGTGGGCGTGCTCTGCGCGGTCCGCGACGAGCCCTTCCAGGCCGAGGAGCTGGCCCTCGCGGGAGCACTCGCGGGCGTGGCAGGCCCTGCCTTTTCGTCACTCGCACCGCCGACGCCCGTCGCGCCGTCCCCGCCCCTGGTGGCGAACAGCCCGGCCCTGCGCGAAGTGTTGCGCGCGGTGGACGCCGCCGCGCGCGCCCACACGCCCGTGCTCCTGTCCGGCGAGCGAGGCACGGGCAAGCAATCGCTGGCGCGCGCACTCCACGCCCAAGGCTCCCGCGCGAGCGGCCCCTACGTCGTGCTGCGCTGTGGCGCCGACACCTCGGAGAACATGCTGCTCGACGCGCTCACGCAGGCGGAGGGCGGAACGCTGCTCGTCGGTGACGTGCCCGCCCTGCCCGCGCCACTCCAGGAACAGCTCGCCCGGGTGCTGCGAGAGCAGGTCCTCCATCATGCGAGCGCCCGCGTGAGCACACCGGTGGACGTGCGCGTCGTCGCGACAATCCGAGAGCCCGCGCGAGAGGCGGTCCGCGCCGGCACGCTGCGCGAGGATCTCCACCAAGGCCTCGCAGACACGGTCCTGAACGTCCCGCCGCTGAGAGAACGCCCCGAGGACGTGCTCCCCCTCGCCGAGCACTTCCTCTCGCTGCTTGCTCCCGCGCTCGGCCACACCCCTCGCGGCTTCACGGACGAGGCCCGCGCGGCGTTGCGTGCCTGTGCGTGGCCCGGCAACGCGCGACAACTCGCCAACGTCATCGAGCGGGCCCTGCTGCTCATGCCCGTGGCCTCGGTCCCTGTCGGTGAGCGGGACCTCTTCCCGGATGCCCCCGTGCGAGAGCGCTCGCTCGCCCCGAAAGGCGAGGCGCGCGGCACGCTCAGCTCGCCGCCGGCCACCGCGCCGTGACGCGCGCCCGACGCGGCGGTCGGAAGGCACCCGAGGGACGGCGCTTCGACTTCTGTCGCAGGAAGCGCGTGACGTGCCGACGGCGGTAGCACGTCATCAAGCGGTCCTCGTCGTTGAGCAGCAGAATCCACCCACGCGACTGCCTCGCCAGGGAGGAGCCACGCAGGTGCGCGGGCAGGTCTCGCTCCAACACGGTGAGATGGGTGGCGCCACACGCTCGCGCGGGCGAGCCGAACTCGAGGATGAAGGCCACCACCTCCTCGCGGAGCCTCCACCGCGCGCACTGCTCGAGGAAGAGCTGGGTGAGGGAGAACACGGATGACGCGGGGCTCTGGCGCATGTCGACGACCTCCTGCCCTCCCCCATTTCACACGCCGTTCCAACGCATGCGGCCTACGGATTCCGCACCCTTGCGAAGGCATCCAGCCCCAGTGAGAGACATTCCGTCAATCGCTTGCCCCGCTCTGCCTGCCAGCACGACATCCGCCCCCCCCGTGGACGCCGTCACCCCGGTTGAGCTAGCAGGAGCCCATGCCGACGCTCGCCCTGGTCCGCCATGGCCAATCCCTGTGGAACCTCGAGAACCGCTTCACGGGCTCCGTGGACGTCCCGCTCACTGACCAGGGCCGCAGGGAGGCACAGCAGGCCGCTCAGGCGCTCCAGGGCATCACCTTCGACGTCGCGTACACCTCCGCGCTCAGCCGCGCTCAGGAGTCCCTCACGCTGCTGCTGGAGCGGCTGGGCCAGCTGCCCCCCATCATTCGCGATGCGGCCCTCAACGAGCGCAACTACGGCGACCTCCAGGGCCTGAACAAGGCGGACGCGGCACGGCACTTCGGCGAGCAGCAAATCAAGCTGTGGCGCCGCTCCTATGACGTGCCGCCGCCCAACGGCGAGTCCCTGGAGATGACCGCGAAGCGCGTGCTGCCCTTCTACGAGCGGGCCATCGCGGGCGACCTGCGCCTGGGCAAGAACGTGCTCGTGGTGGCGCACGGCAACTCCAATCGCGCGCTCATCATGAAGCTGGATGGACTGACGGGAGAGCAGGTCGTGGGGCTGGAGCTGGCCACGGGCAAGCCCGTCGTCTACGAGCTGTCCGTCGAAGCGACGGTCCTCGCCAAGCGCGTCCCTTAGTTTCCAAGAAGCATGACGGGCCTCGCGCCCGGCCGGCCCTTCGCGGGCCTCCACCGAGAAGGGGCCTGCCCTCCACGGTGATTGAATGAGCAGGCCGCCTGCCCGTCTGACGCAGCGAGTACACGAAACCAAGGACGCCGCCATGAAGGCCCTCACCCTCGCAGTTGTGATGCTCACCTCCGCCGCAGCCCTCGCGCAGCAGGCCCCGACTGTCGCCACGGGCACCCCCGCCGCGAAGGCCACCGCGCCCGCGGCTCCGGCCACCGCCGCCGCGAAGGCCGCCGCTCCCGCCGCCACCGCCGCGCAGCCCCAGGGCTTCGGCCCGGACGCGGAGCTGATGCGTCGCCCGCCGCCCCCGGGTCGCCCCATGCCGGACTCGCCGGACTACCGCGAGGGTGAGACCGAGCGCTACCGGGGCCGCGGGCTCGTGGTGGTGGACCGCGACGCCGTGGGCCGCAAGCTGGCGCGCCTGGAGGAGCTGCTCGACGACGCGATGGACCGCCGCGACGGCCAGTCGGCGCGCAAGGCCCTGCGCCGCGCCCAGGATGAGCTGGAAGAGCTCCAGGAGATGATCTCTGACGCGCCGCCGCTCGGCTCGAACGGCCCGCCCCGCCCGACCCCGCCGTCGCCCCCGGTCGTGCAGCCCATGCCGGACGGGGCCTTCCAGCGACTGACCTCGGCCATGTCGCGCGAGGCCTTCGCGGAGGACAAGATGCGCATCCTCACCAGCGCCACGTCCCGTGAGCACTTCGTGGTCGCCCAGGTGCTGCAGGTCCTCAACCAGTTCAGCTTCTCGCAGGACAAGCTCGAGGTGGTCCGCGCGATGAAGCCGGGCCTGCTGGACATGCAGAACAGCTACCAGCTCTACAACGCGTTCACGTTCTCCCCGGACAAGAAGCGCCTGCAGGAGATCCTCAACAACTGACGGACTCGCCCTCGGGCGGTCCTCCCGGGCGTCGCGGAGTCAGCTCCGCGGCGCCCGTCGTGTTTTCAGCGCCCCTGCAGCGCGGTCCAGATGGCACGAGACTCGGGCGCGCTCACGGGAGCATGGAGGCTGGCCGTCACGCGTCCCTCGGCATCGAGCGCGAGCACATAGGGCGTGCGGCTGACGGGGAGATCCAACCGCCGCGCCATGTCTCCGTTCTTGTCCATCCAGGTGTCGGTCCAGAACCGCGGAGGCACCTGCTTCCTCGCCTTTCCGCGCGCCGAGCCATCGCTCACGAAGAAGGGCGCTCGCACGCTGATGAACGAAGCGCGATGCACCGCGGCGGGGACATGCGCCTGGGCGGTGTCGAACCAGGCGCGCATCGCCGGCCCCGCGTCCTTGTCGGTGATGATGACGACCAGGGTGGGCCGCCCGTCCAGCTCGCGGCTGTCATGCGGCTGGCTCCGCAAGTCCCGGGTGGGGAACTCCGGCAGGTGCTGTCCCAGGGAGGGAAGCGCCTGCACCGCGGGAGACAGGGCGAGCGCGATGAGCACCACGCCCTGGCGCCATCCTTCTGGGATTCCGCGTCCCATCGTGCACCCGCTCCCCGCCCACGTTAGGGCCTCTCCTGGAACGTGTGCACGCGACATTCACCCCTCCAGGTCGTGCGGGCCGAGCAGCAAGGCGCTCGCACGCTGGAGCGCGCCTCAGAAGGCGGTGGACATGAACACGCCGCGCCCGATGGCCATGATGCCCCCGACGATGAACAGCAGGGACACGATGACCCCGGCCATCGGCAGCGCATAGCCCGGCGGCGTGCGGCGGCGGTTCATCGACATGCACACCTGCGCGACGACGGCCGCCAGCACCATCATCACGATGTGGCCGATGAGCGCCGGATAGTAGACGCGCGTGATGAGCACGCAGATGCCCACCAACACCTGCGTGTGCAGCAGTCCCGCGTAGGACGCGCCCAGGATGCGCCCCACCTTGTCGAAGGGACGCTGCGTCGCCAGGCCGAAAGCGAAGTACGCGACGGCGAGGACACCCGCGAGCAGCACCAGGTAGCGCAGGCCGGAATGCAGATGGAAGAAGAAGGTCATGGGGCGCGGTTTAGCAATCCGTGAGGCGAGACGCAGCGACTACGAGGGGTCCGGCTTCGGAGTCTTCTTCGTGCTGGCTGGCAACGCGGGCGCCGAGATGACCTCCGCCGGGGGCAGCTCGCCCGTGAGGCTCTTCAGGAACGCCACCAGGTCATCCACCTCGGGGTCCGTCAGGACGCGGCCCAGCTGGTGCCGGCCCATCAGCCGCACCATGGTGGGCAGGTCCGTCACGCGGCCGTCGTGGAGATAGGGCCCCGTCTTCTCGACGTTGCGCAGCCCCGGCACCCGGAACTTGCCCAGGTCGTCCTCTTCGTGCGTCACCTCGAAGCGCCCCGGGTCCTTGAGGTCGGGGAACGCCTCCACCAGCCCGAGCTTCTGGAACGACGTCCCGCCCACGGCCGGGCCGTTGTGACACGTGGTGCAGCCCGCGGACACGAAGGTCTCCAGGCCGCGTCGCTCCTGCTCGGACAGGGCACCGTGCTCGCCCATCAGGAAGCGATCGAAGCGGGAGGCCGTGGTGAGCTGGCGCTCGAACGCGGCGATGGCTCGCGCGGTGTTGTCGAGCGTCACGGGCTTCGACTCACCCGGGAACGCGGCGCGGAAGCGCGTGGTGTACTCGGGGATGGAGGACAGCGTGGCCACGACGCGCTGCGCGTCCGGCATGGCCATCTCCACGGGGTTGAGGATGGGCCCCTTCGCCTGCGCCTCCAGCGTGTCGGCGCGGCCATCCCAGAACTGCGCGACGTGGTGCCCAGCGTTGTAGACGGTGGGCGAGTTGCGCGTGCCCTTCTGCCCCCGATGCCCGTCGGACAGCGCCTTGTTGTCCACGCCGTACGTGTCGAGCCCGTGGCAGGTGTTGCAAGACACGTCCTGGTTCTTCGACAGGCGCGGCTCGAAGAAGAGCATCCGCCCCAGCGACACCTGCGCCTCGGTGTCTTGGAGGGCGGGATAGCCGCCCTTGGGAGGTTGGAACGCCGCCACCAGCTTGGCGGGCGCCAGCGGAGGACGCGCCGCGGGCTTGGGCGCCTCGGGCTTCACCTCGGGCCTGACTTCAGCGACGGCCGGCTTCGCGGGGACTCCCGAGCGCTCACACCCCACCAGCGACCCCACTCCCACCGCGGACAGCGTGAGCAAAGACAGCACCGGGCGTCGCGACCGCATGGAACATCCCTCCGCATGGCTGGGTGTGGACAGCCAGGGTAACAGCAGCCCGAGGCGCACCGTGTCCCGCTTCCCTTGCGCCACGTGACGCCTGCTTCCCGCAGCCATCAGTGGCCCACGCGCCCAAGCCCGCTTAGGGGCTGCGCAGCGGCACGTCACGCCATGTCGCGAGCCCACCCGCCGCTCGAACAGAGGGCACCGCGCGCGAAGACGCGAAGTCGGCAGGCCCCTCCGCGCTCGCGCTCCCTTGCGCCCGAGGCAGCGAGGCGAGCTGGGCATCCAGCACCGCGAGCGGCCCCCACGCCCGCCCGGCGCGCGCCGACACTGTCGCGGGTGCACGCGCAGGTTCGGAGGGGTGGCTCAGCGCGATGACGAACTGGTCCACGAGGAACGAGGCCAGCAGTCCCGTGGCGGTCCCCGCGGTGTCCCACGCGAGGTCCTTCAGCGAGAACGTCTTGCCGCGCGCCAGGTCATACAGCTCCTTCCCCACGCCCGCGCCCAGCCCCGCGCCCGCGCCGGTGAGCCAGCGCGCGGACGGCTCGTCGAAGAGCAGGGCTCCAGCGCCGTAGCCCGCGCCGGTGAATGCCAGACACGCGCCGAAGTGCCTGGGCTTGTCCGAGCCGAACCATTCATCTCCCGAGGCCGCGAACGCCGGGGACGCGAGCATCAGGGCCAGCACGAGCAAGCAGGACGGGCGCATGATTCCAGGCATGTAGCACCTCGCCGCCAGACTGGAACCCTCGACTGAGGGTGAAACCCACGAGGTCTCATCCCGCTGGATGAACACGCCTCGTGCGTTTTCGAGACGCGGCCCGCGGACGGGCCTATGCTCCGCCAACGTGAATCGACTGGACGCCTCGTTCACCTTCCGGCAGACGCGCCACCCCGCGCTCGACGGCGCGAGGGGACTGGCCGTGCTCGCCATGGTGATGGGGCACGCGCTGGACGCCCTGCTCTCCCCCGCGGTTCGCGACACGCCCTGGGTGCAGCGCTATTGGGAGCTGCGCGGCATCACCGCCCCGCTCTTCCTCGTGGTGAGCGGCTGGGCCGTGGTGATGGCGCTGGGCACCAAGCCCGGAGCCGCCCGCGAGTCCTTCGGCCGCCGCTTCCGCCGCGCCCTGCTGCTCTTGTTCCTCGGCTACTTCCTGCACTGGCCCGGTTGGGGCGTGGTGCGAGACATGGGCTGGACCCCGGCCATGCTCACGCAGGTGTTCATGTTCGATGCCCTCCAGTGCATCGGCACGTCCCTGCTCCTGGGCGCCGTGCTGCTGGTGCTGACGCCCAACCGCTGGGCGCGCCTGGGCGTCCTGTTGGCGCTCGCGGTGGGCATCCCCCTGGTGAGCACGACGATGTGGGGCCTGGGCGAGCACCTGCCCGCGCCCGTGCAACAGTTCATCGGCAACGGAGAGGGCAGCCGCTTCCCCTTCTTCCCCTGGGCGGGCTTCTTCTTCGCGGGCGCCGTCACCGCGCATGTCCTCGGGCTGCTGCGGCCGGGGTGGCCGCAGGGGCTGGCGCTGCTCGCCTTGGGCGGCGCGCTGGTGTGGCTCACGCGCTTCTCGCCCGGCGAGTGGACGGCCACCAGCGCGACCATGGTGCAGTTCCGCGTCGGCCAGGGCTTGCTGGTGCTCGGCGGCGTGAATCTGGTGCCCCAGCGCTTGAGCGCGCTGCTCGCGCCCCTCGGCCGGCTGTCGCTGTGGATCTACGTGCTGCACTTGCCGGTGGTGTACGGCTGGGCCGGCATCGCCGGGCTCTCGGGCCGAGTGGGGCCCACGCTCGGGGTCCCCGCGGCGCTCGGCGTGGGGACCGCGCTGCTGCTCGTCTGCTATCTGCTCGCGCGGTTCCTGAGCTGGGGACGCCGACAGGCGCTGCCCTGGCGTTCCGGCTCCACCACGCTGGGTGCCAACCTGAGTTCGGGGCGCGCCAGCCAGCGCATCTGAGGCGCGCGGCGGCCCTCAGCCGTCCGTGCCCGTACGCGGCAGCTTCGCGGGCGGCGACGTCGCGTTGCCCCGGTCCACCAGCTCGCGCACCACGGACTCCAGGGCGCGGATGCGGCGGCCAGCCCGGCCTCGCGCCCAGGGAGCCACGTCGGGCGAGCCGAGCATCTCCACCGCCTGCTCCACGCCCCCCGCCTTCCCCTTGAGCGCGCGCGCCGTGGCGAGCCGGACGTTGCGCGATGCCTTGCGCGACAGCCCACTGCTCCAGAGCAGGTCCAGCGCGAACGTGGTCCACACCGTCAGCGCGTCATCCGGGCGGAGGAAGGCCTCGAACCGGGCGAGCGCCTGGGCCCGCGATTCGCCCGCGCGGAGCACGTCCTCGGACAGCTCCACGTGCAGCGGCGTGCTGTACGCCAGGGGCTGCTCGGGCGCGATGATGGCCTCGAAGGACTCGCCCGTGGACAGGCGCCGAGCCACCAGGTGCACCAGCTCGGGCGGGATGTTCGCCTCGGCCGGGTGCGCGTTGGCCTCCGCGTAGAAGAGGACCAGCCGCTCCGCATCGTCCGCGAGCGAGCGCAGCTCCGCGGGCGGGCGCCACGCGCCGCGGTAGATGCGGCGTCGGTTGGGAGACGTGCGGCTCGACTGCCGGTCGAGCTGCGTGTCCACCATGAACTCGAACGCCTTCAGCATGCGGTCGAAGCGCTCCGGGTCTCCCTCCAGCTGCCCCAGCAGCTCCACCACCGCCTCGATGGTGGAGACGCAGTGGTCGGCCGGCTCGGCGCGGATGCGGTAGTTGCTCGGGCGGCGCGGCACGAAGCCGATGCGCGGCAGTCCCGCCAGCAGCGGGTTGCGCATCACAACCTTCTTCGCCTGGGGCCAGGTGCCGTCCACGACGATGACGGTCTCCAAGTCGGCGGCGCGGGCCTCGTCCACGGTGATGGCGTTCTCGCCCGGGAAGAGCACCGCCACGCGCTCACGCCGCGCGGCCAGCTCCTCCAAGCGCGCGTGTCCGGTGAAGTCCACGCCCTGGTACAGCTCCGAGTTGGGCAGCGACAGGTGCGCCATGCGCGCGGTGCCGATGGCCACCCGCCGCTCTCGCGGATGCTGCAGGAACACCACGCGGGTGCGCGTCTCCAACTGGGGCAGGTGCGCGCAGTAGCACGCGCTCTCGGGGCGGAAGCAACGCAGACAGAGGGAACGCACGCTGCGGCTTTATGGCACGCCGCCGGGAGGGGCAAGCCCGAGCGACCGTCCGCGCCCCCAGGAGGCGAGGAAACGACGCCCCCGCTCCCCCGCCCGTCCTCCGGTCGATGTCCCTCCCCCGTGAGGCCCCGGACGGGCTAGACACGCCCCCCAGCGTGAACCTGCTCCTGCTGCTCGACGAGGACTTCCTGCCGGACGGCACCGCCCGGCTCACGGGCCGCCGCGCCCAGCATGCCCGCGAGGTGCTCCGCGCCGAGCCCGGTGAAGTGCTCCGCGTGGGCCACCTGGGCGGCCTCACCGGCACGGGCGAGGTGCTGGAGAACAGCCCCGGCACCCTCCACCTGCGCGTGTCCCTCACCGAGCCGCCCCCGCCCCGCGCGGGCGTGGACCTGCTGCTCGCCATCCCCCGCCCCAAGGCCCTCAAGAAGGTGCTGCCCGCGGTGGCCTCGCTCGGCGTGGACCGGGTGGTGCTCGTCAACGCGGCCCGCGTGGAGAAGAGCTACTTCGACTCGAAGGTGCTGGACGGAGACTTCGTCCGGGAGCTGCTCCTCCAAGGGCTGGAGCAGGCCCGTGACACGCGGCTCCCCGAGGTGCTCGTGCGCGAGCGCTTCCGCCCCTTCGTCGAGGACGAGCTGGACACCGTCTTCGGCCCCAAGGCCCTGCGCCTGCTTCCCCACCCTCCGGCGCAGCAGCCCTTGCGAGCCCTGGGCGCGGACACCGCCGAGCGCGTGGTGCTCGCCATCGGTCCGGACGGCGGCTGGGTGCCGTTCGAGGCGCAACTGTTGGAATCCCACGGGTTCCACCCCTTCTCGCTGGGGCCGCGCATCCTCCGCGTGGAGACCGCCGTGCCCGTACTGCTCGGACAAGTGGCGCTTCTGCGAGAAGACATCCCGAGGACGTGACGGCGCGAGCGGACTTGAAGGCGCGCGGGCGCCTGATGAAGAGTGGCGCGCCATGGCCACTCACCCGTCCCAAGCCGCCGCCACGTCCGAGGCCGAGCCGCAGAAGCCGGCCACCTCCGCCCCCCAGCCCATCACGTCCGAGCCGCAGGCGAAGCCCGCCAGCCACGACACGGTGCCTCCGCCCGCGCTGCTCGACTTCATGATGAAGCACTGGAAGCCGCAGGCGCGAAAGCTCCCCCCCAAGCTCAAGCACGCCGAGGCCTTCCGCGCCCGCCGTCAGGCGCTGTCCAAGCTCTTCCCCGGCGAGACGCTCGTCATCCCCACTGGACACGAGAAGGTCCGCGCCAACGACACGTACTACCGCTTCCGGCCGGGCAGCGACTTCTACTACCTCACCGGCAACACCGAGCCCGACTGCGTGCTGGTGCTCCAGGCCAAGGCCGGCGGTGGCCACACGGACATCCTCTTCGTGGAGCCCAACCCGGGCCGCTCCGACTCCACGTTCTTCACCGACCGCGTGAAGGGCGAGCTGTGGGTCGGGCCGCGCCTGGGCGTCAAGGAGAGCCAGGCCCGCTTCGCCATCGAGCACGCGCGCGGCCTCGACGAGCTGCCCGCCTTCCTCACCGGCCTGAAGGACGCACCCACCCGCGTGCTGCGCGGCTTCTCGCCCAAGGTGGATGGCGCGCTCACCGCGGTGGCGGACAAGGACAAGGGGCTCGCCCAGGCCCTCTCCGAGCTGCGGCTGCTCAAGGACGCGCAGGAGCTGCGCGAGCTCCAAATCTCCATCGACGCCACCCAGCGCGGCTTCGAGGACGTCATCCGCGACCTGAAGGTGGCGAAGACGGAGCGCCACGTGGAGGGCATCTTCAACCTCCGCGCCCGCGTGGAGGGCAACGACGTGGGCTACGGCACCATCGCCGCCAGCGGCTCGCACGCGTGCGTGCTGCACTGGACGCGCAATGACGGCCCCCTGAAGCCCGGCGAGCTGCTGCTCCTGGACGCGGGCGTGGAGGGCCACACGCTCTACACGGCGGACATCACCCGCACGCTGCCCATCAACGGGAAGTTCTCCAAGGAGCAGCGCGACATCTACGAGCTGGTGCTCGACGCGCAGCTCCAGGCCATCGAGGCCGTGAAGCCCGGCAACGACTTCATGGAGCCCAACCGCGTGGCCATGCGCGTGCTGGCCGAGGGACTCCACCGCCTGGGCATCCTCCGCACCCCGCCGGACGAGGCGCTCAAGGACGAGAACCAGTTCTACAAGCGCTACTCGCTGCACAACGTCAGCCACATGCTGGGCCTGGACGTGCATGACTGCGCGCAGGCGCGGCTGGAGGCCTACAAGTACGGCAAGCTGAAGGCCGGCATGGTCCTCACCGTGGAGCCCGGCCTGTACTTCCAGGCCGATGACCTCACGGTGCCCGCCCGCTACCGCGGCATCGGCGTGCGCATCGAGGACGACGTCGTCGTCACCGCGCGCGGCTGCAAGGTCCTGTCGGGCGGCATCCCGCGCGAGGTGAAGGACGTGGAGGCGTGGATGAAGTCCGTGTGGAAGGGCGCGAAGCCCCCGAAGAAGCAGGCGGTGAAGAAGGCGGCGAAGAAGCGCTGAGCCGCCGCCGCGCCTACGGCCCGGTCTCGCTGGCTTGGGGGACCGGGGCGTCACCGGAAGGCACGGGCGCGGGCACGGTGTCCGCGGGCTTCACGGCCTGCGGATACGCCTTCTGCCACGCCTCCAGCGACATGGGCTCGATGCGGTTGAGCACGGACATCTCCTGCGCGTAGACGCGCGGCTCCGTGCGGGCATCGGCCTCGACGGTGAAGGACAGGCGGTTGATCTCGTGCCCGTCCTCCGTCTCCACCACCACGCGCCAGTCACCCGGCTTGAGCGGCGCGCCCGGACGCGCCATCGAGCGATAGCCGCCCTCCGAGCCATTGGCCTTCACGCTCGCGAGCCACCCGCTGCCCAGCGACGTCCAGCCCTTCTCGGGATGGTCGAAGAACCAGCGCACCCGCACCTTGTACGCCGCGAAGTTGCTGGGGGCGAAGATGCGGAAGAAGTACTGCGGCTGCTCACCCGCCCGCGCGAGGAAGTGCTGGTTGCCATGGTGCCAGAACTGCCAGAAGGGCCGCTCCTCGTAGGAGAGCTGGTAGACGCCCGGGCTCACCTTCTTCACCTCGTGGTAGAGCCCGCTGTACTGCACCGCCAGCGGCACGGGGGGAATGAGGCCCAGCAGGTAGCACCCGAGCAGCGCCACCTGCGTACCGAACCCCGGCACCGCCACATTGCGCACCAGGAAGTGCATGTCCGGGCGCCACCGGCGGATGACGCGCAAGAGGCCGTAGATGCTCCCGCAGCCCAGCAGCACCGCGAGCGTGAAGACCCACCAGCCCATGCGGCCGAGCAGCACCGGCACCAGGTAGGCGAAGTACAGCGTCACGCACAGGCTGAAGAGCACCACGCGGATGATGGGGCCCAGTTGTCGGAAGCGCGGCAGCTCGTTGGCCACCAGCAGCCCGAACATCGCCACCAGGAAGAAGAACGGCGTGAAGCCCGAGGTGCTCTTGAAGAGGAACAGCGTGAACGAGCTGAGCAGGCTGCCGAAGAAGAAGTGCAGCCCGTCCTCGCGGAAGCGCCACACGCGCGCGAGCAGCTTCGGCGGCTCGGTGCCCTCGGGGAAGCGCTGCTCCAACAGCAGCAGCCCCGCGAGGACGCACAGATAGACGAACGACTGCGCCAGGCTGAAGCCGTCGTCGATGGGGCTGAGCGTGAGGATGTCGTAGAGGAAGCCCGCGAAGAAGAAGAGGGCCATCTCCTCCTTCTCGTAGCGGGACCGGAAGGCCTGCACGCGGTCGATGAGCGTGGGCGTCTTCGCGGTGGCCACCAGGTCGTCGGGATCCACCGCCACGGCGGGGCTCGGCGGCGCGTGGCCCGCGTTCGACTCGGCGGAGGGCGCTCCGGCCGGGTGGGCCGGCGCCTCGGGTGTCTCGTCCTGCTGCGTCTGTCGTGGCTTGGGCGGCGTCGCGTTCAACACGGCATTCCCCTCGGGCAACGCCGCCCACTCTATGCGCAGGACCGGGGTGAGGTCTCGACCCGGCTCAGGCGGGCGACTTGCCGGCCACCAGGTCGGCCAGCTCGCCGCGCTCGGCCAGCTCCATCAGGATGTCCGAGCCCCCCACGAACTTCCCGTTGATGAAGATCTGCGGAATCGTGGGCCAGTTCGTGTACTCCTTGATGCCGTTGCGCACCTCGGGGTCCGAGAGCACGTCCACGGTGTGCACCGCGCCGAACGGCCGGAGCAGCTCCAGCGCGCGCGCGGAGAAACCGCACTGCGGGAACAGGGCGTTGCCCTTCATGTACAGGACGATGGCGTGGCCCTTCGTCTCGGCGTCGAAGCGGGCCTTGAGCTGGTCGTTCATGGGTCGTTCTCCTTCTGGCTAGCGAGGCCCGAGCTTCTTCCACTGCTCGGGCGAATAGGTCTTCAGGGCGAGCGCGTGCAGCTCCCCGGTCTTCAGCCACGCCTGGAGCGGCGCGTACACGAGCTGGTGCTGCTCGATCATCGACCGGCCCGCGAACGCCGGGCTCACGATGCGCGCCTCGAAGTGGTCTCCCGTCCCGGTGGTGTCTCGCAACTCCACCTCGGAACCGGGCAGCGCCTCCAGCAGGGTCTGGCGAAGCATTTCGGCATCCAACATCAGTTCATCCCCTTTCCCATCACCAGCATGGCGGGGTCCACCCCCATGCCTCGCAGCGTGGCGTCCCACAACTTGTCGGGCTCCTGCCCCAGCACCGCATCCGCCGTGGCCTCCGCGAACAGCCACGAGCCCGCGGCAATCTCGCCCTCCAACTGCTTGGGGCCCCAGCCCGCATACCCCAGGCAGAAGCGCAGGCGCGGCGTGGGGTTCTGCAACAGCGGCCCCAGCGCGTCCAGCGTGACGCTCAGGTAAAGGCCTGGGAGCACGGGAAGCTTCTCGACCTGCTCCGCGTCGTCGTGCAGGACGAAGCCGCGCTGGGGCTCCACGGGCCCTCCCACGAACACCGCCTCGGGCATGCGCGCCGAGGAGATGTCCATGGACTGCCCGCGCGCCAGCTCGCCCAACGTCAGCGCGGCGCCGCGGTTCACGACGAGCCCCATGGAGCCTGTCGCACCGTGCTCAATCATCAGGATGACCGACCGCTGGAAGTTCGGATCCCCGAGCTGGGGCATGGCCAGCAGGAAACCGGGAGCAAGGTTCTTCACACCCGGAGCATCGGGCGTTCACGCGGACCACGCAACCGGAACCCGTCAGTGCCAGCTCGTGTGGCGGGACTGGAGCGCCTTCGCGAGTTGCTCGGGGCTGAGCGGCTTGCCGATGAAGAGGTCTGCGCCGAGTCCCTTGCACTTGCGCGCCATGGTCGCGTCGCTCATCGCGCTCACGCCAATGAGCACCGCTTGCGGGAAGCGCTCGCGCAGCCGGGACATGAGCGTGGTGCCGCTGCGCCCCGGCAGGAACACGTCGATGACGGCCGCGTCCATGCGCTTGTTGCGCACGGCGAACTCGGCCTCCTCGGCGCTACCCACTGGCAGGGGCTCGTAGCCCCAACCCGCCAGCATCTCCACGAGGATCTCCCGGTGGCTCGGGTCATCCTCCACCACGAGCACCGCCCCGCGGACGGGCTCCAGCTTGAGCTCGTCCTCGCGCTGGAGTCGCTCGCGCGCGTCCTGGCCGGTGAGGGAGAGCGTGTCTTCGGTCGGAAGGGACATGGAGGCACCGGTGGAAAGGGGTTCGTGAGAGAGGAACCCACCCCTCGCGCGAGTGAATTCCTTCGAACCCGCGCGCCGAACCCGCTCGCCCTCAACGTCCGTGGGTCGTCCGGCCGCTTCCTCGCGTCAACGCCTGGGAGGCCAGCGAGGCGCCGAGCACCAGCAGCACCAACAGCCCCCAGGCCGGCAGCACCACCCGCGACCCGCCCTCGTAGACGAGCGCCGCGTAGGACGTGCCCAGGTAGCGACCGAGCGACATGGGCTCCATGCGCGCGATGCCGAAGAAGCTGACAGTGGACTCGGTGAGGATGGCGGTGGGCAGGCGGCTGAGGAACACCGCCAGCACGAAGGGGCGCAGCGCCGGCCACAGGTGCACGCGCAACACATGCGCCCGGCCGCCCCCCAGCGCCCGAGCCGCCGCCACGTACTCCTGGGACTCCAGCGTCAGCAGGCGGTCCCGGAACATCCGCGCCGGCCCCGCCCAGCCCACCAGCGCCAGCGACGTCACCATGAGGCCAAACGGGCCGAGCCCCGCCCCCTGCCCCGCGTCCACCAGCGACTGGCCCGCGAGCTGGAGCACCATGACGACCAGCACATCCGGCAGCGCGAAGACAGCGTCCACGCCCCGCAGCACGGCCTGCTCCAGCTTGCCGCCAACCAGCCGAGCCACCGCCGCCACGCCCAGCCCCAACAGCGTGGACAGCGCGCCCGCCGTCAGCCCCACGGCCAGGGACACCCACAGCCCGCCGAACGCCAGCTCGCACACCGTGCGGTCCGGCCGCTGCAGATCCATGCCGAGCGGACACGTGCCCGCCAGCGCCTCGGGGAACAGCCGCCCCGCCGCGAGGCTCAGTCCTCCGAGCCCCAGCAGCAACGCCAGCCCCACCCAGGCCCGCAAGGGAGCACGACTCACGCGCGCACCTCGCGGCTCCGCGGATCCACCCACCACCGCAGCCACTCCACCACCAGGCTCACCACGACGAGGACGCTCGCGAACGTGGTGGTGGCCACCACGACGACGGCCACCTGCTTGTTGAGGACGGCCAGCACATAGAGCTGACCGAAGTAAGGCAGGCCGAACACGCGCTCCGCCGCGAACGAGCCCGCGAGCAGCGCGGTGGCCACGGGCGTCACGGCATCCAGCAGCGCGGGCCACACGTTGGGCAGCACGTGGCGGCGAAGCACGGCGCCCGGCCCCAGGCCCTTGGCGCGAGCAGTGCGCACATAGTCGCGAGACAGCTCCGTCTCCAGCGAGTCCCCTACCAGCGAGCCCAGGAAGATGCCGGGCCATACGGAGATGACGAGCGCCGCGCTCAGCTCGGGCAAGAGATTCCCCCGCTCCACCACGGCGGGCGCCAACAGGAGCGCGGGGATGAACACCGGCGTGCCGAACGCCACCGCCGGCACGGCATCTCCCAGCACGGCCCAGCGCCCACGACGCCACCGCGTGCGCAGCAACGCGAAGCCCAGGGCCCACGTCAGCGCGAGCGGCAGTGCCACCAGCCCCACGCCCACGCTGCCGGACAGCTTGCGCAGCAGCTCATCGCCCGTCACGCCCTGCGCGCTCGTGCCCAGCCGCTCACCCCGCCAGAGCTTCTCCCAGGGACGCAGGAACCCCCACGGCTCCCCCAAGCCCAGGTCGCGCCGATAGGACGCCGCCAGCTCGGGAGACACCTGTCGCTTCGCGTCGCTCTCCTGCGTGAGCGGCAACGCCGCCATGAGGAAATACGAGGCGCAGGCCACCACCGGCACCAGCACGAGCTGCCGCACCAATCGCGAGAGCACCGGCGACATGCGCTAGCGCCCTCCCCGAGCGTCAGCCGCGACCGCTCCCGACTCACTTCCCAGGCGCAGCGAGGGCAGCGCGAGGAAGTTGAACGGATCCACGTCCAATCCGTGCAGCCGCGCGCGAACGCGGAAGTAGCGATCCGGATGGTAGAGCGGCGCGATGACAGCCTGCTCCCCGACGAGCACGTCCTGAGCCTGGACGTAGAGTGTCCGCGCGCGCGACGGATCCGCCTCCGCGTCCGCGTCTTCCAGCAGCCGCTCGAAGCGCGCCATGGGCTCGCCACCGGCCTGCGTCTCCCAGCCGGTCTGGTGGTTGCCCTCGCGCTCGAACAGCGTGAAGAACGTGTTGGGATGCGCGTAGTCCGCGCCCAGCCGCCGCACGTACAAGTCATACGCGCGCGGCCCCTCCGGAGTGCGCCGCGCCACCTCCGCGGAGAAGTCCGAGCGAACATCCACCACCACGCGAACGCCCACGCGCCCGAGCTGCGCGGCGATGCGCTCGGCCAGTGCTTCCTCGGGCACGAACGAGTCTCCCGCCTTCACCACCAAGCGCAGCGGACGCTCCACCCCACCGGCGCGAGCCAGCTCCTCACGCGCTCGGGCCTCGTCATGAGAAGGCAACCGCGCGGCCTCTTCGGGCGAGGCGGATGCAGGCAACTCCGCCGGCAGCAGCACGTTGGACACGCGCGCCACGGGCAACAGCCCCGCCAACAGCGCCTCCCGGTCCAGCGCGCGAGCCAGCGCACGGCGAACCTCGGGCTTGTCCAACGGCGGGCGCTGCGTGTTGAAGGCCAGGAAGTAGGTGGACAAGAGCGGCTCGCGCTGGAGGTCCGCGGGCGCGCGGGTCCGCAAGGCCGCGGCGCTGTCCACGAAGACGAAGTCCACCCGGCCGCGCTCGTAGAGGGCCGGGCCAATCTCCGACTTCATCAACGTGAGCACCGGCGCCGGAGACTCGCCCGGTCCAAGCGGCGGTGGGAACGCAGTGCGCGGGTTGTACACGAGCCGCACGCGCTCACCCGCGCGGTCCCACGCCTCCACGCGATACGGGCCCAGCGCGAGCGGTCGTCCATCACGAGGCCGGTCGAAGTAATCACGCACCGCCTCGGCCGACTTGCCCTCCAGGTCCGCCGCGGGCGCGGGGAAGAAGATGTACACGTTGGCCAGGCGCGAGAGGAAGTAGCTGCGCGGGCGAGCCAGCGTCACCCGCAAGGTGCGCGCATCCACCGCCTCCGCGCCCACGCGCTCGAGCGCCGCCACCACGTCCGCCTCGGGGGCACCTGCTTCCTGGAGCGCGAGCGCATGCTCCGCGCCCTCCAGGTCCGCCATCTCGCCTCGCTCACGGCCTCGCAGCGCGCGACGCCAGCCGAAGACGAAGTCCCGCGCGGTGAGCGCCGAGCCGTCCGACCAGCGCACGTCCCCACGCAGATGGAACGTGTAGAGCTCGCGGCCCTGAGGGTCCCGCACGCGCTCCCAACGCTCGGCGAGCCCAGGCCCCACCGAATGGTCCGCCCCCAGCGAGGTGAGCCCCTTCTGCGTGGCGAGCATCACCGGATAGTTCGCCCAGCTCGCGGGGTCCGAGTGGCTCCAATCCAGCGTGGTGGGCATGGCCGGCACCACGACCTTGATGCCGGCGTCGGGCTGGAAGCCGCACGGCCCGCAGGCCCCGAGGGCCACGGCCATGAGCAGCAAGGACCTCCAGAGTCGCGCGCGGGGAGCCACCGGGCCCCGTTGTACCGCGACCCGCCCCAGAAAAGAGAGAAGCCAGGAGGCCGGCGACTCCTGGTCGGCCGGCTCCCTGGCTTGTCACTTCTTCAGACCGCTCCGCCGAGCGACGAACTCAGGCGGGAGCGCCGGCCGGCGAGGACGGAGCCTCGGAAGCACCGCCCTGCGGCTTCACGCCGTCGCCCACCGGCTTGCGGCCGAACTCCTCGGGCTTCTCCAGCACCAACGCCTCGCGGAGCACCTCGTCCACGAACTCCACCGGGACGATGCGCAGCTGCTTGCGAATCTTCAGCGGGATGTCGCGCAGGTCCTTCTTGTTCGACTTGGGGATGAGGACCGTCTTGATGCCCGCCCGGTGCGCCGCCAGCGTCTTCTCCTTCAGACCGCCGATGGGCAGCACCCGACCGCGCAGGGTGATTTCACCCGTCATCGCCACATCGCGCCGGATGGGCACGCGCGTCAGCGCGCTCACCAGGGCGGTGCAGATGGTGACGCCCGCGGACGGACCATCCTTGGGGATGGCGCCTTCCGGCAGGTGCACGTGGATGTCGAAGTTCTCGAACGCCTTCTTGTCGATGCCGAAGCGCTCGGCCCGGCTGCGCACGTAGGACATGGCCGCCTGCGCGGACTCCTGCATCACCTCGCCCAGCTTGCCGGTGATGATGAGCTTGCCCTTGCCCGGCATCGTGGTGGCCTCGGTGGTGAGAATCTCACCGCCCAGCTCCGTCCACGCCAGCCCCGTGACGATGCCCACCTGGTCCTCCTGCTCCGCCACGCCGTAGCGGAAGCGCGGAGTGCCCAGGAACTTCATCGCCGTGCGCCGGTCCACCTCGATGTCCCGCTTGCCGTTCTTCAGCACGTCGCGGGCAATCTTGCGGAACACGCCGCCAATCTCACGCTCCAGCGAGCGCACGCCCGACTCGCGCGTGTAGCGGTGGATGATGGTCCGCAGCGCCTCGTGGCTGAAGTCCACCTTGAGGTCCGTCAGCCCGTTGGCCTCCTGCTCCTTCGGGATGAGGTAGCGCCGCGCGATGGAGAGCTTCTCCGGCTCGGTGTACCCCGCGATGCGGATGACCTCCATGCGGTCCTGCAGCGGACCGGGGATGTTGTGCATCGTGTTCGCGGTGCAGATGAACATGACCTTGGACAGGTCGTAGTCCAGGTCCAGGTAGTGGTCGTTGAAGGTGTGGTTCTGCTCGGGGTCCAGCACCTCCAGCAGCGCCGCGCTCGGGTCGCCACGGAAGTCCGTGGACATCTTGTCGATTTCGTCGAGCAGGAAGACGGGGTTGTTGCTGCCCGCCTTCTTCAGCGACTGGATGAGCTTGCCCGGCATCGCGCCGATGTACGTGCGCCGGTGGCCGCGAATCTCGGCCTCGTCACGCACGCCGCCCAGGCTCAGGCGCACGAACTTGCGCCCCGTGGCCCGCGCGATGGACCGCGCCAGCGACGTCTTGCCCACGCCCGGCGGCCCCACGAAGCACAGCACGGGACCCTTGAGCTTCTTCACCAGCTGCTGCACCGCGAGGTACTCGAGGATGCGCTCCTTCGGCTTCTTCAAGCCGTAGTGGTCCTCGTTCAGCACCCGCTCGGCCTCGGTGACGTCCAGCCGGTCCTGCGTCTCCTCGTACCAGGGGAGACTGATGATCCAGTCGATGTAGTTGCGAACGACGGTGGCCTCGGCGCTCATCGGGCTCATCATCCGGAGCTTCTTCAGCTCCTTCTTGACCTTGAGCGTGGCCTCCTTGCTCATCCGCTTGTTCTTCAGCTTCTCTTCAATCTCCTGGATCTCGTTCTTGAACTCGTCGCGCTCACCCAGCTCCTTCTGAATGGCCTGCATCTGCTCATTCAGGTAGTACTCCTTCTGGGTCTTCTCCATCTGCTTCTTGACGCGCGTGCGGATCTTCTTCTCCACCTGGAGAATCTCGATCTCGCCCTGCATCAGCTCGTAGAGCTTCTCCAGCCGCTTGGCGGGAGACTCCGTCTCGAGCAGCGCCTGCTTGTCATTCAGCTTCAGGGACAGGTGCGCGACGATGGTGTCCGACAAGCGCGCGGGCTCATCGATGCTCGCCACCTGCATGAGCATCTCGGGCGGGATGCGCTTGTTGAGTTTGACGAAGGCCTCGAACACGGAGTGGACGCTGCGAACGAGCGCCTCCAGCTCCACGCTCTTCTCCGTCTGCTCCTCGACCTCGTCCACCTCCACCATGAAGAAGGCGTCGTTCGGGTGGAACTTCTTCACCCGGGCCCGGCGCACGCCCTCCACCAGAACCTTCAGCGTCCCGTCCGGCAGCCCCAGCAGCTGGATGACATGCCCGATGGTCCCGAAGTGGAAGATGTCGTCGGGGGTGGGGTCATTCGTCTTGGCCTTCTTCTGCGCGGCCATGAGGATGACGGCCTTGTCGTCCGGCCCCTTGTGGGCCATCGCGTCCTTGAGGGCAGCGATGGACTTCTCCCGGCCGACGAACAGCGGCACCACCATGTGCGGGAACACGATGATGTCCCGAAGGGGCAAGAGCGGGACGGTGAGTCCCCGCTTCTGGGCTTCCTTCTTGTCGTCACGTCCGAAGAACATGTATCCGCCACCTGCTGGCCAGCCGTACAGGCAAGCCCTTCAAGAGTTGCCCACACCCGCGCAGGGCGCGAGTGCGAGGTGAAACACGGCTCTATAACACGGCAGTTCGAGCCCCCGTTCCCCGCGTGAAGATGGGGGGAGCCACTGCTGCCATCAAGGGAACACCTGAGCACCGCCGGGCGCCTGCCCGAGGCCTCAGTGCCCCTCCACCGCAACCCCGGAAGCCGGCGCCTTCACGCCCAGGGCCTGGAAGAGGAACGCGTACATGTCGGCGCTGGACTCAATGGCCTTGGCCACCTGGTCCGAGCCCTGGTGCCCGGAGTTCGCCTCGATGCGCAGCAGCACCGGCGACGTGTTGCCCGGGGCGGCCTGCAGCGCCGCGACGAACTTGCGCGCGTGCAGCGGGTCCACGCGGTCATCGTGGTCCGCGCTCATCATCAGCAGCGCGGGGTAGCGCACGTCCGGCCGCACGTGGTGGTAGGGCGAGTAGGCATACAGCGTCTTGAACTGCGCCGCGTCCTCCGCCGAGCCGTACTCCGGCGTCCACGTGCGCCCGCTGCCGAAGAGGTGGTAGCGCACCATGTCCAGGAGCGGCACCGCGCACACCACCGCGCCGTACAGCTCCGGGCGCTGCGTCATGGCCGCGCCCACCAGGAGGCCGCCATTGCTGCCACCGTAGATGGCCAGCTTGCTCGGCTGCGTGTAGTGCTCGCGCGTCAAGTACTCGGCCGCGGCGTGGAAGTCGTCGAACACGTTCTGCTTGTTCGCCAGCCGGCCCGCGTCGTGCCACGCCTTGCCGTACTCACCACCACCGCGCAGGTTGGCCACCGCGTACACGCCGCCCGCGTCCAGCCAGGGCAGGATGTTGGAGCGGAAGGCGGGCTGCATGCTCACGAAGAAGCCGCCGTACCCGTACAGCAGCGTGGGCGCGGTACCGTCGCGCTTCAGGCCCTTGCGGTACACCACGAACATGGGCACCCGCGTGCCGTCCTTGGACGGGTAGAAGACCTGCTCCACGGTGTACGCGTCCGGGTCCATGGGCATCTCCACCCGCGACCACAGGCTCACCTTCCCGCTGGCGACGGACGTCTTGTAGACCTGCCGCGGCGTGGTGAAGGAGCTGAAGGAGAAGTACGCCTCGTCTGAATCCTCCTGCCCCAGCAGGTTGGACGCGGCGCCCACGCCGGGCAGCTGCACCGTGCGCACGGGCTTGCCCTCGAGCGTGGCCAACCGGACCTCCGTCGCGGCATCGCGCAGGTACTCAAGCGACAGGTGTCCGCCCACCACGGTGGTGTTCTCCAGCGAGGCCACCGGGTCCTCGGCGACCAGCTCCCGCCACGCGGCGCGCTCGGGCTTCGTCGGGTTCACGACGAAGACGCGCTGGCGCGGGGCGCCTTCGTCGGTGGTGACGTAGAAGCGGTCCTTCCACGCGAGCACGGTGTACTTGGCGCCCTGCCCCTTCACGAGCAGCCGCCAGTCCTTCTCACCCGGGTGCTTCCAGTAGATGTCGTTCTCGCTCCAGCCGCGGATGACGTAGGCGAAGAGGTACTTGCCGTCGCGGCTCAGGTCGCCCTGAAGGAACGTGGTGGGGTCACCCGTGCGCGGGTGCACCAGCGCATCGTTCTTGGGGTCCTGTCCCAGCTGATGGAAGCGCAGCGTGGTGTAGCCGGGGCGCGCGTCCACGGGGATGCTCGGGTCGGTGGGCAGCCACTCGTAATAGAAGCCCTTGCCGTCGGGCGTCCAATGCGGGCCGGCGTACTTCGCACCTTCGATGACGTCGACCTTGGACCACTCACCCGAGTCCACGTCGAGCACGTGCAGCACGGCCTCGTCCGCGGCGTTGGGCCGCTGCGCGAACACCACGCGCTTGCCGTCCCACGAGGGCACCCACGTGCCCAGGGACACGGTGCCGTCCTTGCTCCAGCCGTTCGGGTCGAGGAGCACCTTCTCCGCGCCGGCCTCGCCGTCGCGCCAGTAGAGGATGGCCTTCTCCTTGTCCTTGTGCGTGCGGAAGTAGAAGTACCGGCTGCCTCGCCGCAGGGGCGCGGTCATCGAGTCCACGTAGTACAGCTCGCGGAAGCGCTGGGCGAGCGCGTCTCGGCCCGGCATCTGGGCCAGCGCGGCGCGCGCCTGATCATTCTCGGCCTTCATCCACGCCTGGACTTCGGGCGCCTTCTCGTCCTCGAGCCAGCGGTAGGGATCCGCCACCTGCACGCCGTGCACGGTGTCCACGATGGGTTGGGACGGAGTGTGGGGATAAGCCATCCGGGAGACATCCTCCGAGCGAGCCGCGGCGACCGCGGGCCGGGCATCCGCCGAGGCGGACGCGGGAATTGCCTCGCGCGCGGCCTCCTGCGTGGTGGCGCACGCCGCGAGGGACATCAGGGCGGGAACGAGCAGCTTTCGCATGGGCCGAAGCAGATACAGAAAGCCAACGGCCCGTCCCACAAAAAGTGAGCCCCGCGACGAGGCCCGCCTGCCCTCCCGTCGCGGGGTACCTGAGAACACCCGGGGCGCGTCCGAGTCGCTGGCTTCGCGACCACGTGACGCGCCCCGTCAGACTGCGCTTCTCCCGAGGGGAGAAGCGCGACTCAGGCGGATTCCTTCTTCGGCTCGGCGGCGTCCTTCTCTTGCGCGTGAAGGATGACGGGGTCGCTCTTCTTGAGGATGACCTCCTCGGAGATGACCACCTCGCGCACCGTCTTGCGGGACGGGATTTCGTACATCACGTCCAGCATGGCCGTCTCCAGGATGGAGCGCAGGCCGCGCGCGCCCGCCTTGCGGCGGATGGCCTCCGAGGCGATGGCCTTGAGCGCGCCCTCGGTGAACTTGAGCGCCACGCCGTCCAGCTCGAAGAGCTTGCGGTACTGCTTGGTGAGCGCGTTCTTGGGCTGACCCAAGATGTTCACCAGCGCCGGCTCGTCCAGCTCCTCGAGCGCGGTGATGATGGGCAGACGACCGATGAACTCCGGAATCATGCCGAACTTGAGCAGGTCCTCCGGCTCCACGTGCTTGAGCAGCTCGGAGAGGTTGCGCTGCTTCTTCGACTGGATCTCCGCGCCGAAGCCCAGGCTGCGCCCGCCCAGGCGCCGCTCGATGATCTGCTCCAGGCCACCGAAGGCACCGCCGCAGATGAAGAGGATGTTGGTGGTATCCACCTGCAGGAACTCCTGCTGGGGATGCTTGCGTCCGCCCTTGGGCGGAACGTTGGCCACCGTACCCTCGATGATCTTCAAGAGCGCCTGCTGCACGCCCTCGCCGCTGACGTCACGGGTGATGGACGGGTTCTCCGACTTGCGGGCGATCTTGTCGATCTCGTCGATGTAGACGATGCCGCGCTGCGCCCGCTCGATGTCGTGGTCGGCCGCCTGCAGCAGGTTGACGATGATGTTCTCCACGTCCTCGCCCACGTAGCCCGCCTCGGTGAGGCACGTGGCGTCCGCGATGGTGAACGGAACGTTGAGGATGCGCGCGAGCGTCTGCGCCAGCAGCGTCTTTCCAGACCCGGTGGGACCGAGGAGCAGAATGTTGCTCTTCTGCAGCTCCACGTCGTCCATCGCAATCTTGGACTCGATGCGCTTGTAGTGGTTGTGCACCGCCACGGAGAGCGTCTTCTTGGCTCGCTCCTGACCGACCACGTACTCATCCAACACGGCCTTGATTTCGCTCGGCCGAGGGATGCGCAGCTTGGTGTCCTTGGTCTCCTCGCGGTCAATCTCCTCCGCGATGATGTCGTTGCACAGCCCGATGCACTCATCGCAGATGTAGACCGTTGGGCCCGCGATGAGCTTCTTCACTTCCTTCTGGGACTTGCCGCAGAAGGAGCAGCAGAGGGTCTGGTTGTCTCGCTTCTCCACGTTCTTGCCCGCCATGAAATCCCTCGCTGCGCCGGTAAAGCCCCTACCCCGTTAAACGCCCCGCACCTGGAAACCCTGATTCAATCTAGTCAGCCCCTGTCCAGGGCGTCCACGGACCTTCCAGGTACTTAACAAGCAGCGGCAACGCGGCGCAGAAAGCAGAAAGCCGGAGGCGCGGGCCATCATTCCCCGCAGCCTCCGGCCGCTAGACCGAGGCCCGTCGAGGGCCCCGGCGCCTGCCTACTTCTTCTCTTCCTTCGCGGCCACCGACTTCCGGGGGTCCTGGATGGCGTCGATGATGCCGTACGCCTTCGCCTCTGACGCCCCCATGAAGTAGTCGCGGTCGGTGTCCTTCTCCACGCGCTCGATCGACTGTCCGGTGTGCTTGACGATGAGCTCGTTGAGCCGGGCCTTCATGCGGAGGATTTCCCGCGCCTGGATCTCGATGTCCGTCGCCTGACCGCGCGCGCCGCCGAGCGGCTGGTGAATCATGATGCGACTGGAGGGCAGGGTGAAGCGCTTGCCCTTCGCGCCGGCGAGCAGCAGCACCGCGCCCATGGACGCGGCCTGCCCCACGCAGATGGTGGACACCGGCGACTTGACGTACTGCATCGTGTCGTAGATGGCCAACCCGGCGGTCACCGAACCGCCCGGCGAGTTGATGTAGAGGTTGATGTCCTTGTCCGGGTCCTCGGACTCGAGGAACAGGAGCTGCGCGACGATGACGTTCGCGACGTCATCGTCGATCTCCGTCCCCAGCATCACGATGCGGTCCTTCAGGAGCCGGCTGTAGATGTCGTACGAGCGCTCACCCCGATGGGTCTGCTCGATGACGTAGGGAACGGGCATGAAGGGCATGACGTGGACCTCGCAAGGGGGCTCGGCGGAAAGACCTCAGGAATACTTCGCTCGGCCCTTCAGGAATTCAATCGTCTTTTCCTCTCGGAGTCGCAGAGACAACCCCAGCCGCTCGTCCTCGCCCTTGAAGTACTTCTTCACCTGGGCCACGGGCTGGTTCGCCTCCGCGGCGAGTTCCTCGATGCGCTTCTCCACGTCCGCATCGGTCGACTGGATGCCCTCCTTCTGGGCAACCGCCTCGAAGAGCAGCGTCCCCTTCACTTCCTGGACGGCCTTCTCGCGCATCTCGTCGCGCAGGCGGTTGAAGTCCAGGTTGAGGCGGCGCGGATCGATTCCCTGGCGCGCCATCTGGCGCAGGGCTCCATCCAGCATCGAGTCGATGGCGCGCTCGACCATGGCGCGCGGGACCTCGAACGCGTTGCGATCGATGAGGACCTTGATGAGCGCCTCGCGCTCGTCCTGCTGGGCCTGCGCCTTGCGGGCCTTCTCCATGTCCGCGCGCAGCTTCGTGCGCAGCTCATCCGCCGTCTGAGCCATGCCCGTGCCCTGGGCGAACGCGTCGTCGAGCGCGGGGAGGACCATCTTCTGCAGCGCCTTGACGGTGATGTGGAAGCGCGCCGTCTTCCCGCGAACGTCCTCGGCCTGGTAGTCGGCCGGGAAGGTGTAGTCGATATCCTTGGACTCGCCGACCTTCACGCCCGCGAGCGCCTCGATGCTGCCCTGGATGAGCTCACCGGGCCGCACCTGCACGCCAATGCCCTCGGCCTTGCTGCCCTCGAAGGCATTGCCGTCCACCGTCGCCTCGAAGTCGATGGTGACCTGATCACCCGCGGCGGCGACGTCGCGATCCGTGACGGCCTCCACGCGACCCTGCGACTGGCGCATGCGCTCGAGCTGCTCGTCGACCTGCGCGTCGGCCACGGCGGTGTCCACCTTGGCGAGCGGCAGGGCGTCGTACTCCTTCGCCTCGACCTTGGGCTTCACCTCGACGCGCGCCTCATAGGCGAACGGCGCGTCCGGCTTGAGGCCCGAGTTGGTCACCTGCGGCGAGGACACGGCCTCCACCTTGTGGGCGCGCACGGCCTCCAGATACGAGGTCTGCACCACGCGCTGGATGACGTCGTCCTCGACCTGCTCCCGGAAGCGCTGCTCCAGGATGCGACGGGGAACCTTGCCCGGGCGGAAGCCAGGCAGCTTCACCTGCCGGCCGAGCGCGGTATACGCGCGGGTGAGCTCTTCCGCCACGCGGGCGGTGTCGACCTCGATGGAGAGCTTCTTCTCGATGGGAGAGAGCTCCTCGACCTGGACCTTCATACGGGCCTCGCTCGCCGCCGTGCTGGGCATCAAACCCCTGACGGCGCCGGATAAGTGGGACGTGCGCGTTTAGGGGATAGGCACGAGCGGGTCAACGCGAAATGGGCGAGGAGGGACTCGAACCCTCACACCTTGCGGTACCAGATCCTAAGTCTGGTGCGTCTACCAGTTTCGCCACCCGCCCGACGGTCCCCGCGTGCGCTTGTCGTCTTACCGCGAAACACCGACGCCAGGGCAGTCCTTCGCGCGACTCTGGCCCACGCGCGAACAGCGCGAGCCCAGTGCCGAAAAAAAACGGGGCCCCTTCATTGCTGAAGGGGCCCCGTGATGAGAGCGGAGGGAATCGAACCCACAACCTATGGATTAAGAGTCCATTGCTCTGCCAATTGAGCTACGCTCCCGGACCTGCGCTCGGTGTGTCGCGTTCGCGACGTCCAAGTGGCGGCGTAACTACCGTGGCCTGTGCGCGCTGTCAAAGCGTTTTCGCACGTCCCTGCTTCATTCTTTCTGTTCGCGGCTGGACGGCCGAGTTCCGGCCTGGCTCCGCGCTGCCGCCCCGCGCACGTGAAGCCCCTGTCGGCATGGGCTGTTGCTCCTCGCCGCGGCCCGCGTTCCGTCCTCGGAGCAAGAGACGTCTCGCACCGAGAGCGAAGCGCGGGCGGCCCCAGCCACGAACGAGGCGGCGCCATGCGGGCGGACGGGGGTCGTCCGCCCTTTTCGAGCAGCAAGGCAGGAGATGACCGTGACGGAAGTGAATGCGAAGACGGAGGCCGCGGTGGCCTCGAGCAATCCGTGGAGCCGGGAGCGCGTGGAGCTGATCAAGCGCACCATCTGCCCCCGGGGCATTGGCGAGGATGAGTTCGCCCTCTTCATCGAGCAGTGCAAGCGCAGCGGGTTGGATCCGCTGCTCAAGGAGGCCTTCTGCGTGGCGCGCCGGCAGAACACCGGCACTCGCGAGCGGCCCAACTGGACGACCAAGTACGAGTTCCAGCCGTCCGAGGCCGGCATGCTCGCCCGGGCCGAGCGCTTCCCGGACTTCAAGGGCATCCAGGCGAGCGCGGTGTTCGCCGAGGATGAGATCATCGTCGACCAGGGCAAGGGCGAGGTGGTGCATCGCTTCAACCCGGCCAAGCGCAAGGGCGCGCTCGTTGGAGCGTGGTCGCGCGTGGTCCGCGACGCGAAGCTCCCTGTCGTGGTGTGGCTCGACTTCTCTGGATACGTGCAGCAGACGCCGCTGTGGGCGCGCATCCCCACCACGATGATCGAGAAGTGCGCCCGCGTGGCGGTGCTCCGCAAGGCGTATCCCGAGGCCTTCGGCGGCCTGTACGTCCGTGAGGAGATGCCCGCCGACGAGTTTGAGTCACTGCACGACGAGCCCGCGCCCGCGTCGGGGACCTATGAAGTGCTCGGCGCGAAGCCGGGGCCAGTGAAGGCCTCCTTCTCTCCCCTGCCGCTCACGCCACCGACCCAGGATGAGGCCGAGGCCGCGCGACTCTCCGTGGACGTGCCGTTGGCGCCTGTAGCGGAGCGAACGAGTTCCGTCCTGGTCGCGTTCGGGCCACACAAGGGAAAGACGACCACGGAGCTGACGGACTCCGAGCTGACCGAGACCATCGATCTGGCGCACGAGAAGCTGATGGAGCAACCCAAGGCACGCTGGGCCAAGGCGATGCGCGAGAACCTCACGGCCCTGGAGGCTGAGACAGAGCTGCGCTTCCACGGCCCCACGCCGAAGAGCACCAGCGCGAGCGCACAGGGCGCCTGAGAAACGAAGCACGGCCCTTCCCAGAGGAGCGCAATCTTCTGGGGAGGGCCTGCGCGCGTGCCCCACCGTCGCGGGCCGGGAGCGAAGAAGGCACCTGGAGAAACGGAGCGCGGTGGGATTTCTGCGGCTGGTGTTGGGATGCTCGGTCAACTTCCGTTGACGAGCGCTCGACCCACACCGGAGTCCCGAACCACATCCGGGACTTCGAGAAGCGCGCCCAGAGGGACTTGAACCCCCAACCCCTGGCTTCGAAGGCCAGTGCTCTATCCAGTTGAGCTATGGACGCAGGGCAAGGCGGGCGAAACAGGGCGGCCAACCGGGATCGAACCGGTAACCTCCGGAGTCACAGTCCGGCGCTCTAACCAGTTGAGCTATGGCCGCCGTCACCACGAAAACGCGGGCTTCCCTACCTCGGAACCTGGGCCCGTTCAAGGTCCAAATGTGCGATCGCTGTCGCGCATCGTTCGGATCCTTCGCGCGGAGCATCGCCTCTCCGCACAACCCCTTGGAATCCGATGGTTTTCTTGGGCTGAGCGAGGTCGTGCCCCATCCGCGGATGGCCATCGCCCATTCCGCCAAGGCACCGCCACGCGCATCAATGACGCCAGCGAGCGCCGCATCGCGGATGCAGGGAGAAGCCGACTCAATCGTCCCGCGCTAGCCACCAGTGCCTGGCCATGCGGCGCAGCCCGAGAACGAGCCGCTCGGGCTGCCGAGAGTCGAGGTCATCCGGCAGCTGACTGGAAGGAAGGGGTTGGGTCCTGCTCCCGCCCACAGAGGCGGGAGCAGTGTCCTCAAGAATCTTCGACGCCGGGTCGAGCGCCCCAGGCAGGACTCGAACCTGCGACCCCCGGCTTAGAAGGCCGGTGCTCTATCCAGCTGAGCTACTGGAGCTGGCCGCGAAATCCCTCTTCGCTACGGCTTCACTTCAAATCGGGGCGAGAGGATTCGAACCTCCGACCCCCTGCGCCCAAGGCAGGTGCGCTACCAGGCTGCGCTACGCCCCGAGAAGTGCGGGCATTCTTGGCCCATCGTGGACGCACGCGCAAGAGTGCAATGACGAACGCCCGTCACCTTCCTCACAGCGCCAGCAGCGCGGGCCGCATCTTCGCGAAGGCCCGAGCACGGTGCGACACCGCCGTCTTTTCATCCGGGGTCATCTCCGCCATCGAGCGTCCCCCCAGCCCCTCCGCCAGGAACACCGGCTGGTACCCGAAGCCGTGCGTCCCCCGAGGGACGTGGCCAATGTGCCCATCGCACCGGCCGTGCTCGATACGCGCCTCGCCCGAGGGCGTCACCAACGCCAGCACGCACACGAAGGACGCCGTGCGCTTCGCATCCGGCACGCCCTGCAGCTCCGCGAGCAGCTTCTCGTAACGGTCCTTGTCGCTGCCCGGCGCATACCGCGCGGACAACACCCCGGGCCGCCCGTCCAGCGCATCCACGCAGAGCCCCGAGTCATCCGCGAGCGCGGGCATCCCCGTCGCCTCCGAGTACGCTCGCGCCTTCTTCAGCGCGTTGCCCTCGAAGGTGTCCGAGTCCTCCACCGGCTCCGGAATGGGCGGCAGGTCCGCCAGGGACACCACGTCCACCGCGTCCCCCACCAGCTTGCGCAGCTCGGCGAGCTTCCCCGCGTTCGTCGTGGCGAAGAGCAGCCGCGCCTTCGTCATCCCAGCACCTTGGCCTGCGCGGCGGCGAGCTGCTTGATGGCCGCCATGCCCCCATCGAGCATCGCGTCCAGCGTCTTGCGCTCGAAGAGCTTGTGCTCGGCCGTGCCCTGCACCTCGACGATGCGGCCGTCCTCGGTGGCCACGAGGTTCAAGTCCACCTCCGCCGACGAGTCCTCCTCATAGTCCAGGTCCACCCGAACCTCGCCGTTCACCACGCCCACGGACACCGCGGCCAGCGGCGTCAGCTTGGGCAGCTTCGACAGCGAGCCCTGCTTGTGCAGCGCGCGCAGCGCCAGGGACAGCGCCACGTAGGCGCCCGTGATGGAGGCCGTCCGCGTCCCGCCATCCGCCTGGATGACGTCACAGTCCAGGGTGAGGGTCCGCACGCCCAGGGTGGTCAGGTCCACCGCCGCGCGCAGCGAGCGCCCGATGAGCCGCTGAATCTCCATGGTGCGGCCGGCCTGCTTCCCCTTCGCCGCCTCGCGGTTGCTGCGCGTGTGCGTGGAGCGCGGGAGCATCCCGTACTCGGCCGTCACCCAGCCGGAGCCCTTGCCCATCAAGTGGGGCGGAACCCGGTCCTCCACCGAGCAGGTGACGAGCACCTTCGTGTGGCCGAACTCCACCTGCACGGAGCCCTCGGCATAACGGTTCACGCCAGGGGTCAGGATGACAGGGCGAAGGTCCAGCGCACCGCGGTTGAAGGAACGCACGGGAAGCTCCTCTCGAAAAGGGAGGCAAGAGTCGAAGCTCGCCGTTTATCAGGGTGCCGGTGTGCCGGCCATGGGTTCGGCATGGCTGGCGTCGCGCTTCCGCGTCTCTCGCAGGAACGCCAACACCCCGTCCGAGATGGCCGCGGCCAGCTTGTCCTGGTAGTCCCCACGACTCAGGCGGGCGCCCTCCTCGGGATGGGAGATGAAGCCCACCTCGACGAGGACCGCCGGCGCCTCCACGCCCATGAGGACGAAGAACGGCGCCTGCTGCACACCCCGGTCCCCTGCCCCGGTGCGAGCCACCAGCCGTGGGTGGATGGCATAGGCCAGCCGCGATGAATCCGAGTGCGCCTCCGTGCGCACCAGGTCATCCAGGATGAACGCCAGCGTCGAGCCCCCACGCGAAGCCTTCGCCGTGGGCGCCTCCGCGTTCTCGCGATCCGCCACCGCCCGAGCCGCCTCGCCGGATGCGTTGGCGGACAGGAAGTACGTCTCGATGCCATCCGTGCGCGCGCGCAGCCGCTTGGTGGGCATGGAGTTGGCGTGGATGGAGACGAACAGGTCCGGCTGATGCTGGTTGCTGAACTCCACGCGCGCGGACAGCGCGAGCAGCGCGTCGCTGTCACGGGTGAGGAAGACCTCGGCCCCCGCCGCCTCCAGCTTGTCGCGCAGCTTCAGCGCGACCTGCAGCGCCATGTCCTTCTCGAGGAAGGTCCCCGGACCGTGGGCCCCCTCCTTGGCTCCGCCATGTCCAGGGTCGATGACGATGCGTGCGGCGCGCTCCTTCGCCCCCGCGAGGTCCGGGACGAGGCTCAGCCACAACAGCACGAGGAGGGAGACGGTACGGCGCGGCGACATACCCGCCTGAATGCTAGCGGACCCCGGCGCAGCGAGCGAACTTACGACCCGCTCCCGGTCCTCCAGCCGACACGCGCGACCGCGCCTCAGCCGATGACGTCAATCCCGGGACGTCCCGCCTGGACCTCGCCGATGAGCGCCGCGTCCACGCCCGCCTTCTCCAGCGCCGTCAGCGCCTTGAGGGCATGGCGCGCCGGCACGCTGGCCAGCAGGCCGCCGTTGGTCTGCGCGTCCGCGAGCACCCACTGGATGGGCTCGGGCAGTCCCTCGGGGAAGCGCACCTTCTTCTTCACGTGGGCCAGGTTGGACTTGGTTCCTCCCGGCACCACGCCCTGCTCGGCCAGCGCGGGAACGCCCGCGATGAGCGGGATGCGCTCCAGGTCCAGCACCGCGCGAGCCTTGGCGCCCGTCATCATCTCCAGCAGGTGCCCCAACAGCCCGAAGCCCGTCACGTCCGTGAGCGCGTTCACCTTGAAGCGTCCGGACGCGAACACCTCGCCCGCCGCCTTGTTCAGCGTGGACATCAGCGCCACCACGCGCCGGGTCATCTCGCGCGAGGCCTCGCCGCGCTTGATGGCCGTGGTCGCGATGCCCGAGCCCAGCGGCTTCGTCAGCAGCAGCACGTCCCCCGGCTTCGCGCCCGCGTTGGTCAGCACCTTCTTGGGGTGGACCACGCCCGTGACGGCCATGCCGTACTTCGGCTCGGGGTCCCGGATGCTGTGGCCGCCGAGGATGGGGATGCCCGCCTCGTCCGCCTTGGACTGACCGCCCGCGAGGATGCGCGACAGGACCTTCATCGGCACGCCGTCCGGGAACCCGACGAGGTTGAGCGCGAACACGGGCTTAGCGCCCATGGCGTAGATGTCCGACAGCGCGTTCGCCGCGGCGATCGCACCAAACTGAAACGGGTCGTCCACCACGGGCGGGAAGAAGTCGACCGTCTCCACCACGGCCAGGCCGGGCGTGAGGCGATAGACGGCCGCATCGTCGTGGGTCGAGAAACCCACCAGCGCTTGAGGAGTCTTCACAGTCTTCAGGTGGCGCAGGACCTGCGCCAGATCCGCGGGCCGCAGCTTCGCAGCTCAACCCGCGCAGTGACTCAATTCGGTGAGGCGTTTGGGCCTCACCGGCTTCGCGTCCGCCATGATGCCGTCCCCTACTCCGCGCGCACGTAGTCGCGCTTGATGAGCTGCACCACGGCCTCGGCCGTCACCACGTCATCGCCATCCGAGTGGTCCAACACCCCGCTCAGCGAGCCGTGGTTGTGCACCAGCTGGAGCACGTCCATCAGCTCGGGCGTGAGCTCCTTCAGCGGCGCGGTGAGGGGCTGCGGAAGCCGCAGCGGCGAGGCCAGGGCCGGCAGCTGCGACTGGATGCGCTTGAACTCGTCGAGCTGGCGCAGGGCGTCCATGAGGAGCGCCTCGGTGGACGAGTCCAGCTCCACCATGAACTCCTGGCTGTCCGCGGCGCGCAGCTCGAAGTCGCCCTGCTCCCAGGTGACGATGCGGTTGAAGCTCTTCTGCGGCCCCAGGTTGTGGTTCTCGTCGATGACCGCGTAGTAGACGCGGCCCTGGCGCAGGTAGATCTTCCCTTCCTGCTGGTTCGTCACCACCAGCACGCCGTTCTTCTTGGACGTGTGGAAGAGCTGGAGCAGGTCCGGCAGGGGAATCTCTTCAATCTTCCCCGTCATCGAGCTGGCCTTGGTGGTGCGCGCGGCCTGGGCGGCGGCGGCCTCCTCCAGCTTCTTCATGGCCATGCCCTCGTCCACGCTGGCGCCCTCGGCGCCCTGGTGCACGAGCTTGAGGATGGACGTGCCGATGAGGATGCGATCCCCTTCCTTCAGGCGCGCCTGCTTGACCTTCTCACCGTTGACGAAGGTCCCGTTGGTGGAGCCCAGGTCCTCGATGGTGATCTTCCCGTCGGAGAAGAGAATCTTCGCGTGCTTGCGCGAGACCATGTCCTCCACGAGGACCATGTCCAACTCGCTGGACCGCCCCACGACGATCTGCTTGTCCAACTTCAGAGGGAACTCTCCGCCCTGGTACTTCCCGGAGATGAACTTGAGGGCGTAGGACTTCGCCGCCGAACCGCTCGGAGTGCTCACGGTGCCACGACCTCGATGAAGAGGGTTTCCATGGTCCTCAACCTACCTGCTCGGCCTTCCCCGGCTCCTTCACCAGGTTGAGGTACATCTGCGCGCTCTTGTTGCCAGGACTCCGCACCAGCACGTCCTGCCAGACCTGCACCGCCTCGTCGCGGCGCCCCGCGGAGTAGAGCGCAATCCCGTAGTTGATGCGACCTGGGATGTACGCCGGATTCTGAGCGATGACCTGCTCGTACTCGGACAGCGCGGCGTCGTTGTCGCCCGCGTCCCGCAGGGCGTTGCCGAGCTTCAGGCGGATGTCGACGAACTCGGGGAACAGCGCGAGCGCGCGACGGTACTCGTCGATGGCCCGCGACCAGAAGCCGCCGGAGGCGAACACGTCGCCGATGTCGGCGTACATGTTCGCGACCTTCTTCATCACGTAGGGGTCGAGGTCATCCGGGCTGCCCTTCTGCCGTGCGAGGGCGGCCTGATAGACCTCCTTCGCCTCGGCGTACTTGCCCATGTCGTTGTAGATGACCGCCAGGTTGAGCGCCGCCTCGGTGTAGGCCGGATTGAGCCTCAGCGCGGACTCGAACGCCCGCTGCGCCCGGGCGAACTGCCCCTGGTCGTGGTAGATGATGCCGAGCATGTTGTAGACGTCCGCGAACGTCGGATTCTGCTCGACAACCTTCGCGAGATACGGCTCGGCCTGCGCGTACTGCTTCTTCTCGAAGTAGCCGCGGCCGAGGGTCAATAGCTGCTTGAGGGCTTCTTCCATGACTCGGCCCAGCCGGGGCCTGCCTCCGCTGCGGTAGCCTACATGAGCCGGAGCGAAAACAAGAATTCATCCCCCTCGCGAACGAGCGAAAGCTCTCGCGCGCCCCGGCTGTCCACCGGTCTATCGGGGAGATCTCCTTCCAGGCGGTAGTGCTCCGTCACGACGGCCTCGTCGCGCTCCAGTCGCGCGTACCAGGACTCCACCCCGTAGCGGCGGTGGCGCACCGCGAGCAGGTCGTCCCACTCCCGCCCTCCGCCGTCGACGACGCCTCGGGTTCCACCGTCGCCGGCCGGGGCCAGGAGCCGCGTGAGGTCCTCCGTGCTGCCCTTCTCCATCGCCCGTCGCCGCGTCTCCAGCGCGGTGACGACCGCCGCCAGTCGCGGAGCATGCGAGGTCGCGGGCACCCAGTCCCCGTTGCGCAGGACGAAGGGCACGCGCTCCACGCCGGCCGTGCTGACGGTGGTGCCTCCCAGCGCCCCTTGGAAGTCCAGGGTCGCGTACGCCTCGGCGCGCTGGCCGCCAGGGGCCACCGCCACGGTGATGCGGGAGAAGTGGTGCGTGCGCGAGGTCAGCGACGCACCCGCGCCGGGGATGGGCAGCTCCAGGCCGTCCTTCTCCGTGCGCTTGAGGGCGGTGATGATCTCCACCTCGGGGCCGCCCGCGAACCCCAGCAGGCGGGGCCCCAGCACCGCGAGCGCGACGGCGCCCGCGAGCGCGGCGATGAACAACCCACCCAGGCGGCTCCAGTCCTGCGTGCTCCTCACGGCCCCAGCATACGCTGGGCCCGCTCCGCGGCGGGCGTGCCCGGCATGCGCTTGACGACCTGCCGCAGCGTCTCCTGCGCGCGCGTGGCGTCCTTCATCTTCAAGTAGGCGTCGTGGAGGTCGAAGAGCGCCTGCTCCTCATACTGCGTGCCCGGGTAGTTCTTCAGCAGCCCCTCCAGACGCTGCGCCACGGCGGGCCAGTGCTCCCGCTTCGCATAGAAGGCGGCCACGTACAGCTCGTGCTCGGCCAACCGCTTGCGGGCATCGTCCGCGGCCGCCTTCGCGTCCTTCGCGTAGGACGAGTCCGGGTACTGCCGCAGGAAGTCCGTCATCGCGGAGAGCGCGTCGTGGATGGCCTTCTGGTCCTTCTCTTTCGACGGGGGCAGCGCGAAGAACTCGGAGGGGTACTCCTGCACGTAGGTGAGCGCCGCGCGGTACGCCGCGTAGTCCACCTTCGCGTGCGTGGGGTGCAGCTTGATGAAGGCGTCGTACTTGTCGCGGGCTTCCGGGAACATCTCGCGAGCGAAGTCCACGTCCGCCAGCCGCAGCTCCGCCTCGCGGGCGGCCTCCAGGTAGGGGAACTTGGTGCGGACGTACTCGAAGTACTTTTCCGCCTTGAGGAGGTCCTTGTCCTCCATGGCCTTCTCGCCCAGGGCCAGGTTCGCATCCGCCTGGGTGGCGTAGTTCGGCTCGCCAGCGGGGCCCTGGGTGAGAGCGGCACAGCCGGAGGTCAGCAGCAACAGGGTGGTCAGACAGGCGACGACAGAGCGCATGGGGTCCTGCTCACGCTATTCGTCCAGCCCCGAGGGGTCCAGCGAAGGATGACCCAACACGGCGCGGATGACGTCTGGCGAAAAACCCCGGCTGGTCAGGAGGCGTGCGGCCCGAGCCACCTCCTTCGCGTCCAGGGTGCGGCCGAGCAGCCCTCGCCGCGTCAGCACCTGCCGCGCGGTGGCCTCCGCGTCGAACTCCACCTCGCCGCTGGCGGCCCCCACCGCCCGGCGCGCGACCTCCGGCGCCAGCCCATGGGCCTGCAGTCGCTGGAGCACGGCCCGGGGCCCGAACTTGCCCCGCTCCAGCAGGGCCCTGGCGCGCTCCTGGGCGAAGCGCTCGTCGTCCACGTAGCCCAGCGCGAGGAGGCGCTCGAGCACCGCGTCCCGCACGGGCGCCGCGTAGCCCTTGCGCTCCAGCGCCAGCAGCAACTCGTGCCGGCTGCGCGCGCGCACCGACAGCAGGCGCAGGCACGCATCGGTGGCGCGGTTGACAGCCTCGGGACCCTCCAGCTCCGGAACCATCATCCGTTCCCTACCATGTGGTAACAGGCCCGGCCATGCACCCTGTCCTCGCCCACTACCTCACCGCAGATGTCGCCAAGGAGACGCTCCGCAAGGAGAAGGCCGGAGAGCCTCTCTCGCCCGAGGAGCAGGCCTTCGTCGCCGCGGCCGCCGCGCACCCCAAGCAGCGCACGACCCTGCTGGGCGTGGGGGGACGCGTGCTGGCCTCGGACGCGCAGGCCGCGGTGGTGATGCTGGCGGCCCACGCCTCGGCGCGCGCGCTGCTGGATGACGCCGTGCTGGCCGAGCCCACTCGCAAGGCCCGCGAGGCCCTGGCCGAGGAAGGCGCCAGCGAAGAGGAGGCCGATGCCTTCATCGCCTCCATCCTCCTGGAGGAGGCCTTCGGCTACGAGCAGGAGGTGGACTCGTTCGACCGCGACTTCGTCCAGGAGGCCCTGGGTGAGGTGCCCGCGCTGGCGGCGCTCACCAAGGAGTCTGTCGACGCGCTCTTCCTCGCCTTCGTGAAGGGCACCGCGAACGAGGTGGACCGCAAGGCGCGCGAGCACATGGCGCGCGCGCTGTTCGACATCGCGTGGTCCGAGGGCCCCGCCCCCATCAACCCCGAGCACCTGGAAGCGCTGCTCGAGGCCGAGATTGTCGACAAGCCCGAGGAGGAGCAGGACGCGCGCGTGCGCGCCACCGTGCAGCTCCTCCAGGCCCTGTCGAAGGAGGGCGTCGTCGGCCCCCTGCGGCTCACCCGGCTGCGCGCGCAGTTGGGGGATGACGACGCGTAGCGAGGTCAGAAGCGTTCGATCTGGAAGTCGTCGTCGCCTCCCGCGGCGGGCGCGGGAGCCGGCGCCGGCGTGGGAGGACGCGCGGCGGGCACGGGAGCCGGAGGACGCGCCACCGGGGCACCCGAGGCCGCCGCGCTCGGAGGACGGGCCACCGGGGCTCCTGGCGCTGCCGCGGGCGGACGGGCCACCGGCGGCGCTCCAGGGCGCGGGGCCTGCGCGGCGGGCGCCGTGGGGACAGGGGTCGGCACGGGCGCCCCCGCGGTGGGCGCGCCCTTCTGCGCGAAGGCCGCGGAGCCGGGGATGGGCCGCGCCTCGCCGGGCTTCGAGTCGAAGTTGTCCCACTTGGAGTCGGACGTGCCGCTGATGCCGGAGAAGCGCAGCGCGAAGTCGTCCGGGTTGCTCGCCTGGCGGTGGGCCTCCTCGTAGGTGACGAGGCCCTGGCGCACCAGGCCCATCAGGGACTGATCGAACGTCTGCATCCCGTACGTGTCCGTGCCCTGCGCGATGGCGTCGTGGATCTCCTTCGTGCGGTCCTTGTCCTCGATCATCTCGCGCACGCGCGCGGTGACACGCAGCACCTCCACGGACGCCACGCGGCCCTTGCCGTCCGCGCGCGGCACGAGGCGCTGACTCACCACGCCTCGGAGCACGCTGGAGAGCTGCAGGCGCACCTGCTTCTGCTGGTGCGGCGGGAAGGCGGAGACGATGCGGTTGATGGTCTCCGTGGCGTCCAGCGTGTGCAGGGTGGACATCACGAGGTGACCCGTCTCCGCCGCGTGGAGCGCCGTCTCGATGGTCTCGTGGTCTCGCATTTCGCCCACGAGGATGACATCCGGGTCCTGGCGCAGCGCGCTCTTCAGCGCCTGCGAGAAGCTCATCGTGTCCACCCCGACCTCGCGCTGATTCACCAGCGAGCGCTTGTCCCGGATGAGGAACTCGATGGGGTCCTCGATGGTCATGATGTGGCTGGTTTCGTTGGCGTTGATGTGATCGATCATCGCCGCCAGCGTGGTGGACTTGCCCGAGCCCGTGGTGCCCGTCACCAGCACCAGCCCGCGCTCCTCGCCGCAGATCTTCTCCAGCACCGAGGGCAGCAGCAGGTCCTTGATGGTCATCACCTTGAACGGGATGACTCGGAGCACCACGCCCACCGTGCCACGCTGCTGGAAGACGTTGACGCGGAAGCGCCCCAGCCCCGGCACGCCATAGGCAAGGTCCAGGTCATTGCTGACCTTGAACTTCTCCTTCTGGAACTCGTTCATGATGCCGAACGCCATCCGGGCGACTTCTTCCGGCGGCAGACGGCGCCCGTCCTTGAGCGGCACCAGCGAGCCATCCACGCGGAACATGGGCGGCAGGCCCGCCTTCAGGTGGATGTCGGAGGCGCCGCCGCGCAGGGCGATCTGGAGGATTTCGTTGAGTTCCATGAGCGGGCCGGATGGTAGCAGAACGCCCTCCGCCCTCGCGACGGGGCGCGACGCACCCCCAAAAGCACAACGGCGGAGATTCCCGAGTGGGAATCTCCGCCGAGGTACGGCCTCCGAAGAGGACCGAAGCGGCTTAGCGCTTGGAGAACTGGAACCGGCGACGAGCGCCCGGCTGGCCGTACTTCTTACGCTCGACCGCGCGAGCATCGCGGGTGAGGAAGCCGGCCTTCTTCAGCGCCGGACGGAACTCCGGGTTGAAGGCGCACAGCGCGCGCGCGATGCCGTGACGGATGGCTCCGGCCTGACCGGAGAGACCGCCGCCGCGCACGTTCACCGTGACGTCGAGCTTGCCCTTCTGCTCGAGGACCTCGATGGGCTGGTTGAGCACCATCTTGGAGGTCTCGCGACCGAAGTAGTCGTTGATGTCGCGGCCGTTGATGGTGACGACGCCGTTACCGGGGCGGAGCCACACGCGGGCCGTGGCCTCCTTGCGGCGGCCGGTAGCATAGAAACCGAGCTCAGGATTGACAGGCATGGACGTGGGCTCCCTTACGCCTCAACCTCGCGCGCGACCGGCTTCTGGGCAGCGTGCGGGTGGGTGTCACCGGCATAGACCTTCAGCTTCGTCATCATCTGGCGCCCCAGCGCGTTGCGCGGGAGCATGCGGCGAACCGCGTTCAGGATGATGTCCTCGGGGTGACGCTGACGGAGCTTCTCCAGCGTCGTGATCTTGAGGGCGCCGGGGAAACCCGCGCGCGGGTGCCGGTAGTAGTGCTTGTCCGTCTCCTTCGTACCCGTCACCTTCACCTTGTCGGCGTTGATGACGATGACGTGATCACCCGTGTCCATGGACGGGGTGTACATGGGCTTGTGTTTGCCCTTGAGCAGCGTGGCGATCTGGCTGGCCGCGCGGCCAAGCACCTTGTCGGACACGTCAATCACGTGCCACTGGCGCTTGATGTCCGCCGCCCTAGCGCTGTAGGTCTTCTGCGACATTTCTTGCACTCCACAAACCAACCGCGGGTCATCCACCCAATCTCTCGGTAGAAGCCCGGAAAGGCCGAACCTCCTAGCGGGCGGCCGGGATCAAGTCAAGGTCGAGCCGACCTCCCCGCCCCGAATTTCGAGCCTCCCTGCCTTGAAACCCGGGAGGTCGCGGAAACGGGCGCCCGCTCGGCCCTCCGCTCCCCTTTCCGGGGTGACTAGGACCCGGTGCCCGGCGTGCCCGAGCCGGGCGGCAGCGGGCGCGCCTTGAAGCGCTCCTTGAGGTTGGCGAAGAAGTTCTTTTCCTTCTCGTCCGGGGGGCCTTGCCGCGGTGCGTCCATGTCCATGGTCTCCACGGCCTCGGGGGGCAGGTCCTCCAGGAAACGCGAGGGCGTGCGAGGCACCTCCTTGCCGCGCTTCACGCGGGTGGTGGCGCGGGTGAGGTAGAGCAGCTCCTTGGCGCGGGTGATGCCCACGTAGCAGAGGCGGCGCTCCTCCTCGAGGTTCTGCGCCTCGCCCTGCATGCCGCCGTGGGGCATGAGGTCCTCCTCCAGCCCGATGAAGAAGACGAGCCGGTACTCCAGCCCCTTGGAGGCATGGACCGTCATGAGGGTGACGCGGCGGTTGCCGCCGGGCACGTCCTCGTCGTCGTCCTCCTGGCGCGTGTCCAGGCTCAGGCGGTTCAGGTACGTGAGGAGGCTGGCCTTGGGGCCCTCGCGCTTCTCGAAGTTCTCCAGCGAGGTGAGCACCTGATCCACGCTCTTGAGCTTCTTGTCCGCGGCGGTGGCGGAGGTCGCGTGCGCGCGCGTGGCGTCGCGGAAGCCCGTCTCCTCCAGCAGCTTGCGCGTCATCTGCGCGAGGTTGCCGTGCTCGAAGGACTCGCGGTAGCGCTCGATGAGGCGCACGAACTCGATGACCTTGTCGCCCGCGCCAGGAGGCAGGTCTTCGTACTGCGTGGCCCGCCGCATCACCGACCACAGCGTCACGGCCTCCTTCTGCGCGTGCCCGTGCAGCCGCTCCATCGTCACGTCGCCAATGCCGCGCGCCGGCACGTTGACGATGCGCATGAGGGAGATCTCATCCATCTTGTTGGCGATGACCTTGAAGTACGCGATGACGTCCTTCACCTCGCGCCGGTCGAAGAACTCGCTGCCGCCCACGACTTCGTAGGAGATGTTCTTCTCGCGGAGCATCTCCTCCACCGGACGTGACTGGCCGTTGGTCCGGTAGAGCACCGCGATGTCCTCCGCCCGGTAGCCCAGCGACATGTGCTTCTGGATTTCGTACGCGACGAAGCGGGCCTCCTCCTCGTCGTTCGGACACGCCACCAGCTTCACCTTCGCCCCGCCCCGGCGGTCGGTCCACATGCGCTTGTCCTTGCGCTCGGGGTTCTTCGAGATGACCGCGTTGGCCGCGTCGAGAATCATCGCCGACGAGCGATAGTTCTGCTCCAGGCGCACCTCCTTCGCGCCGTTGAAGTGGAGGCGATCAAAGTCGAGGATGTTGCGCACCTCGGCGCCGCGCCACGAGTAGATGCACTGGTCGTCGTCACCCACCGCGCACACGTTGCGCGACTCACCCGCCAGTTCCTTGAGCAGCTCCAACTGGGCGTGGTTGGTGTCCTGGAACTCGTCCACCAGCAGGTAGCGGAAGCGCTGCGTGTACTTGCGATGCAGGTCCGGGTGCTCGCGCAAGAGGCGCGTGGGCAACACCAGGAGGTCATCGAAGTCCACCGAGCCCTGAGCCTTGAGCGCCAGCTGGTAGTCCGCGAAGACCAGGTGGGTGATGAGGTCGTAGTCATCGCCCAACCCCTCGGGTTTGGGCTGAGGCGCCACGCCCGAGTTCTTCGCCTTGGAGATGAGGCCCAGCACCTTGCGCGCGTCGAAGGCGCGATCATCGATGCGGTGCTCGCGCATGGCGCGGCGGATGATGGCGAGCTGGTCTCCCATGTCCGCGATGGCGAACTTGCGGGGCCAGCCCAGCCGGTGGATGTCCTCGCGGAGCATCTCCGCGCCGAACGCGTGGAAGGTGCACACGAGCACGCCCTGGGCGCGCTGGCCGGCCATGTGCACCAGCCGCTCCTTCATCTCCGTGGCGGCCTTGTTGGTGAAGGTGACCGCGAGGATGTTGCGAGCCAGCAGGTTGCCCGGCCGCTCGTTGAGGAGGTGGACGATGCGATGGGTGATGACGCGGGTCTTCCCGCTGCCGGCGCCCGCCAGAACCAAGAGCGGGCCGTCGGTGGTCACCACCGCCTCGCGCTGCGGAGGGTTGAGCTTCGAGAGGTCCATTGCGCGCGGGCCGGGGATACCCTTTGATTCGGCCGTGCGCGACAACTTCTTGGGCCCGGCCATCGCCTTTTTGGTGCTCGTCGCGAACGCGAGCTGCCTGGACTCCCCCCGCACGGCGCCCGCCGAGCTGCCCCCCTCCGCGGTGAGCACCGCGCCCTGCGTTTATTTCAAGCAGTTGACCCCGTTCCTCCCCGAGTCGCTGGAGGGCTTCACCGTGGGCCGGATGTCCGGCTCCACCGGCAAGTACGGCGACGTGTCCGTGTCCGAGGCCGAGCGGACCTACACGCGAGGTGAGGGGCGCGAAGTGAAGGTGCGCATCGTGGACACCACGATGGGCGAGAAGATTGCCCAGGCCATCCGCGACGCCGCGGAGAAGGCCAAGGACCGCCCGGCCAGCGACCCCACTGCCCCCATTCATTGGGAGGAGGCGGTGGGCTTCGTGCGCTATGACGCGGACGAGGCGTTGGCGGAGGCGAACCTGGTGGTGGGCGACCGCTACGTGGTGGCCGTCACCAGTCGGGGGTTCCCGAGCACCGTGGAGGTGCGGCGGGTGGCACGCGGAATCGATCTGGCCGGGCTCGCCCGGCTGCAATGAGAGCGCAAGGAGCATCCGTGGCGGTGAAGGACAGAGGCACTCGGCCCATGGCGACCCCGGACCTGCTGGCCGAGGAGGCGGCGACGCGCGAGGGCGTGGCGGCGCTGAACAAGCGCGAGTTCCTGGACCAGTTCCAGAAGCTGTCCAAGCAGTACGCGCAGGACCCCGGCAACCCAGGCTCCTACGCCTGCGAGGGGTGTCAGCGCTGCGCCAACTGCATGTTCTGCAAGGACTGCGACAGCTGCCACCAATGCACGCACTGCACGCGCTGCGAGCTGTGCAACAACTGCTCGCACTGCGTGGACTGCAAGAGCTGCCACGCGAGCGCCTACTGCCAGCAGAGCGAGAACTGCACGCACAGCGCCTACCTGGTGCTGTGCCGCAACATGCAGGACAGCAACTACTGCTTCGGCTGCGTGGGCCTGTCCAAGAAGGACTTCCACATCCTCAACGTCCCCTTCCCCCGCACTGAGTACTTCAAGGTCGTGGCCCGGCTGCGCAAGGAGATGGGGATGCCGTGAGGCCCGCCGCGCGCCGCGACTACAGGGCGCGCACGTAGAGGGCCTTGAGGTACTCGGTGTCCGGCAGCCCCGCGAGCACGGGGTGATCCAACCCCGCGCCCCGGCGCTCCAGAATCTGCACGGGCCGCTTCGCGTCCGACGCGGCCGACAACACCATCTCCTCGAAGCCCGCGCGGTCCAGCTTGCCCGAGCACGAGCACGTGACGAGCAGCCCGTCCGGCCGCAGGCAGCGCAGCGCGCGCAGGTTCAGCTCATGGTAGGCGCGCAGCGCGGTGGCCAGCCCCTCGCGTCGCTTGGCCAGGCCGGGCGGATCCAACACGATGGTGTCGAAGCGGCGGCCCTCCTGGTCGAAGCGGCGCAGCACGTCGAACGCGTTCGCGTTCTCCACCTTCACGTTGGCGCGACCGTTGGCCTCGGCGTTGGCCTGCGCGCGCGCGGCGGCCTTGGCGTCCTGCTCCACCGCGATGACCGAGCTGCAGTGCCGCGACAGCGCGAGCGCGAAGCCGCCGTGGTAGCTGAAGCAGTCCAGGCCCTCGCCCCGCGCCAGCTCGCCGGCGCGCAGATGGTTGTCCACCTGGTCCAAGAAGGCGCCCGTCTTCATGTCGCCCAAGAGGTCCACCGAGAAGCGGTGCGGCCCCTCGTGGTACGTGAAGCGCGCGTCGCCCTCGCCGTGCAGCAGTCGCACCTCGCGAGGCAGGCTCTCGAAGTCCCGGCCCGAGGCGTCGTCGCGGCACACCACGTGGCTCACGCCCGTCAGCTCCACCAGCATCCGCGCCAGCTTCTCCTTGCGGGCGTCCATCCCCTCGGAGAGCGTCTGGAGCGTGAGGCCTCCGCCGTACCGGTCCACGAAGAGGCCGGGCAGGAGGTCCGCCTCGCCATGCACCAGTCGGAGGCCGTCCCGCCCCGACATCACCGCACGACGCGCGAGCGCGGCCTCCAGCCGGCGCCGGAAGAAGGCGTCATCGACCGGCTCCTCCGTGGGGCTCTTCCGGGTGAGCAGGCGCAGCGCCAGCGGTGAGCGCCGCGCGTAGAGGGCCTGCCCAATGGGATTGCCCTGCGGATCCACCACGGCCACCACCGCGCCGGCTGAGTCCACCGCGGGCGGCTCGGTCAGCTCCGTGCGGTAGAGCCACGGGTTGCCACGGCGCAGGGACTTGGCGCCCTTGAGACTGACTCGGGCGGTGGGAAGGGATGGCATGTGTGTGTTCACTCCAGGCCGCGCGCGGCCAGTTCCTCGTCGTCCTCGCCGCGCAGATGCCCCACCTCGTGCAACAAAGTCACGCGAATCTGCTCGCGCAGCTCGTCCGGGGTGCGCACCGCGCGCGCCAGGTTGCGGCGGTACAGCACCACCGAGCGGCACGGGGTCTCCTTGCCGTCGCAGGGTTCGCTGAGAGAGGGGCCTCGGAAGAGGCCGAGAATCGTGGGGGACAGGGGCGGCTGGTTCGCCAGCAGGTCCGCGTCCGAGGGCAGCTCCTCGGTGTCCACCGGCACGCCCTTCAGGTCGCGGCGCATGTCGCCCGACAGGTCCGCCACGGCCTGCATCACCGCCGCGCGGAAGTCTTCCTGCGAGGGCAGCGGCGGTGTGGGGAAGTCCTCGGGGGACAGCTCGCGGGCCTTGTCGAAGTGTCCCTGCGCGAGCTTCCACTTGCCCTCGCGCTCCAGCAGCAGGCCCAGGTGCTGGTGCACGTGCGCGGCCCGCTCCGGGTCGTCGAGCAGCGCGCCGAAGGCCTTGCGTGCCTCGGCGAAGCGGCACAGCTCGAAGAGGGCCAGGGCGCGCTCGTACTGCGCTTCATGGTTCCCCGGCTCGCGGGCCAGCACGATGGCCGCGCGCGCGAGCGCTTCGTCCGCCTGCCCCAGGTCGTTGAAGGCCATGGCGGCCACCAGCGCCAGCTCGGGGATCAACTCCGGCGGCGTGGAGGGCTGCGACAGGCCCCGCTCCGCGTAGAGGACGCCCAGCTCGTCTCGCTCGCGGGTGGACTCCAGTTGCACCGCGTACAGGCGCGCGGCCCCCAGCAGCCCTTCCGCGTCTCCTGGGTCGATGGCCAGGGCGCGGGCGAAGGCGAGCTGGGCCTCGGACTCGCGTCCCAGGGCTGCCAGCGCGACGCCGCGCTCGGCGTGGGCCGCGGCGAGGTCCGGATCCAACGCGGCGGCCTGCGCCGCGCAGGACAGGGCCTCCTCGTACTGGCCCCCGTCGTAGTAGTTCCGCGCCGCGTTCAAGGGCGAGCCACCGCGCGCATCGCAGACGGCCAGCGGATGCACCTCCGCCACCGACGCGTCCGGCGCGGAGACCACCGCCTGCGCCGCGCTGCCCGCGTCTCGCACCCCCTTCGCGATGGGCCGCACCTCACCCGTGCCGGCGTCGGGCGCGGCGGTGACGGCCGGCTCGGTGCGCTTGCAGGAGGCGAAGAGAAGGAAGAGGGCGAGCAGCCCGCGCCGCGACATGGGCCGGCAGGGTACGGCAATCCCCCTGCCCGCCGGAAGCACGGACATCCATGGCCGCCTGCACACCGTGCCCCTCGACCGCCCCGGGTGGTCTACCCTGGGGCCGCTATGCGTGAGCTTCTCCTGGCATCGACGTCCCCCTCTCGAAAGGCCCTCCTGGACGGCCTGGGCGTGCCCTACCGCGCCGAGCCTCCCGGCGTGGACGAGGTGGTCGCCGCCCACTGGTCCCCCGAGGAAGCCGTGCGCCAGCTCGCTGCTCGCAAGGCCCGCGCGGTGCAAGCCCGGCACCCGAGCGCCTGGGTGCTCGGTTCGGATCAATTCGTCGTCGTGGACGGACAGGTGCTGTCCAAGCCCGAGAATCGCGAGGCAGCGCGCCGACAGTTGCTCGCGCTCAATGGCCGCACGCACGCGCTCTACACCGGCGTGTGTCTGGTGGGCCCAGGTGGCCACCACACCGAGGCGGTGGAGGTGGCCCGCCTCACGTTCTTCGCCGTGGCGCCCGAGGAGCTGGAGCGCTACCTCGACACCGGCGAGTGGGAGGGCTGCGCCGGCAGCTACCGGGTCGAGGGCGCGGGGCAGGCGCTGCTCGCGAGCCTGGAAGGTGACCGCACCAACGTGCAGGGCCTGCCCATGATGTCCGTGGTGCGGCTGCTGCGGCAGGTGGGCTTCACCTTCTTCGAGCGCCGCTGACGGCTCAGCCCACCGACGACAGCTCGGCGAGGATCTCCTGGTAGGCCGCCCGGGCCTTGTCCTGCTGGTCCGCCTTGAAGCTGACCGCGGACACGACCGGGTGGCCTCCACCGCCGTAGCGCCCCGCGATGGCCGAGAGGTCGTGCTGACGCAGCTCGGGCTTCCACGGGTTCGAGCCCAGCGACACCTTGGCCCGTGACGCGCCCCGCCCCACCCACAGCGTGTAGCGCGCGTCTGGGAAGAGGTCGTACGCGATGAACTTGTTGAGGCTGTCCACGCCCTCGTCCACCAGGTCGAAGAAGACGACGCCGCGCTCGTAGCGGGCCTTCGCGCGCACCAGCTCCATCTGCTTGCGGTGGCGCTCCAGCAGCGGCGCGAGCGGCGCGGCGATGAGCGGCGCGGCGGCCAGCTCCGCGAGCGACTCGGACTGCATGCGGCGGATGACCTCGGGGATGAGGGCCGGGTCCTTGTTGGACTCGAGCACCGTCATGATGCGCAGCGCGGGCTCCTCCAGCGCCACCGCCATGCGCGGCGAGGGGAACTGCGCGCCGTCGATGAGCTCCGCCCAGTGGATGAGGTCCGACAGCGCAGAGGCGTCCCAGCCGAAGCGCTCGCGCGCCACGTCCGCCAGGTACTTCGTGCAGCTCTTGCGGTGCGCGTCGTGGAACTTGTGGCCGCTCGCATCCGCGCGGAAGTGCGCCTCGTCTCCCGGCTGCTGGAAGGCGGAGGCGTGGTGATCGAACCACCACGTGAGCCGCGCGTCCTGGCTGTAGCGGAAGTCGACGATGGCGTTCTCGTCGCCGGTGAAGACGGCCGGGTCGATGCCCTCGGCGCCCGGCTTGTGGTTCAGCCCCTGATACGTGAAGGACGCGTCCGCGCGGACGCGCTCCCGGTAGAAGCGGGTGAAGACCGCGGCGCTGGCGGCACCGTCGAAGCAGTTGTCGTGGAACAGGACCTGGACGTTCATGAGCGTGGGCGCCGTTTACTGCAACGCGAGCCCCTCGCCCACCACCGCGAAGGCCGACTCGCCCTTCCCTTCCTCCTCCGACGTCGCCACCACCGCGAGCCCCACCAACCGTCCATCCGCCAACAGTCCGCAGCCCAGCGCGCCCCGCGCTCCGGAGGCCGTCCGCAGCGCATACACCACGGACTTGCCGCCCAGCGCGCCCGGCGCACTCCGGGAGGCGGCGCGCGGCTCACCCTGTCCGCCCAGCGCCTTGAGCAGGCCCTGGCACGCGGGCGCCAGCGGGTTGCCCGGCGTGCGCTGCACCCACAGCACGCCGTAGCGGCTCATCGACTGATCACCAAAGGCCACGCCGCCCGCGTCGAGCGCGGCCTGGGGAATCTGCAGTCCTCCGCCCAGTCGCTCCCACGCGAGCATGTTCCAGCCGAGCGGCAGCTCCAGCGAATAGCCCAGCTCGGTCCCCACGATGCGGCGCGGAGCCTCGCGTCGCAGCGCGGCCTCGCCCTGTGCGCGCAGCAGCACGATGGCCACCAGCGTGAGTCCGCCGCCCACGCCCAGCCCCATGTGCCGACGGATGGGCCCAGGCTCGCCGGCGATCATCCCCAGCGGCACCAGCCCGAGGAGCACGTAGGCCATGTGCACGTGCGCCAGCGGCTCCTCGCGCGCCAACCACGCCGTGGCCAAGAGCTGCGCCGTCAGCCCCAGCTGCGTGAGCAGCCTCGCGGGCCCGCGGTTCACCACCAGCACCGCGGCCAGCACCACGTCCAGACCCACGAGCCCGAACGTCCACGCAGGGTCGCCCAGCGCGCCCAGCACCCCGCCCGCGCGCAGGAACCACGCACACGCCAGCAGGCCGAGCATCGTCGCCGCGGGCCACGGATGCGCGGACACCGCGCTCGTCACGAGGTCCCCGCCGAACACCGTCTGGTCCGAATCCTCGTCGGCCCTCAAGTCCTCCAGCCGCGCGCGGCCCACCTTCTTGTAGGCAGCGAGGTGTCCGAACGGCTCCCCACACTCCGGACACGCTTCGGCGCCACGAGGGATGGGACTGTGACCACAGTTGGGGCAGAGGGTCTTGGCCATGTCACCCACGCGTATACCGCAGCGTGGCCGCGCGACCGCAGTCGAGGTGACACAAGACCCGCCCACCCAGGGTCAGCAAAGCCCCTGGCTTGGACGCGCGAGTTGAACGAAGCGTGGAAGTGGGTTCACGCAATGAACGAAAGAGCGTCACGGAACGAGGAAGCCCACGACAGCTCCGGAGAAGCCGGCACGGACCGCGCTCGACAATTCCCTCACTCTCGGCCGGGAACCCTCGGCTCTCCAGAAGTCACGGAACCGTCATTTCTGGCACCTCGCCTGCATATGTCAGACCCCAGGTGTACTCACCCGCGTGGCACGGCGTGGTGGGAGGAACCATGGCGAAGCAAGCGACGGACAAGGGCCGGAAGGTGCGCAGGCAGGGGCGGCGGGTGATGCCCGCGCTCCGGCGAGGCACGCGCCGGGCCCGGGCGAAGACGGAGCGAGGCCCGCTGACGCTGGGAGAAGTCATCGCGGCGGCCTTTGAAACGTCCGAGGGTGAACTCGGCGAGGTGCTGGAACTCGTCACCTCGCCGCAGATGACGCGGGCCCTGGGCCGGCGCATCGTGCTGGAGAGCTGAGGCCGTCCGACATCCGTGTCACACGGTCCGCTCGGCGAGACGAAAGCCCGCGTTCCCCCAAGGGAGCGCGGGCTTCGCCATGTCTGGGGCCCGTGAAGCCCCGCGCCCCCACCTAGCGGGGCTGCCAGCGCGGCCGGTGGTCGTCGCCCTTGGCCGTTTGGATTCCGGTGGGCTGGGCGTGGACGACAGCCGCGCCCACGGGACTGGCGTCCGCGGGATTGAGCTGCTGGACGTAGAGCTTCCCGCCCGCGACGTACGCGAGGAACCGGCCATCCGGTGAGAACGCCGGCAGCGTGCCGCCGGGAACCAGGGCCTTCTCATCGCCCACGGGCGCGCCCGATGCGTCGAGGCGGCGCACGAAGATGATGTTGGCCTCGCGCGTCCCGCACAGCGTGGCGCCCGCGTTGCCGCACAAGAGCGGCGAGCCACCCGTGGGGTTGGCGAAGTAGGCGCGCACGTACGCGGCCCAGGTGCCATCCGGCGACCACGTGGGGTACGCGATGAACGAATCCACCGAGCCCCCCGTGACGGCGTCACTGCCCATGGCGGCGATGAGCGTCGCGGTGCCTCCGGTGGCGGGCAGCGAGTACAGCTCCTCGTTGAAGAGCGCCGGCGAGGTCGCCTTCGCCTTGAGGAAGAGCAGCTCCGTGTTGGTGCGGTTGTAGTACGGCTCGGTGCCACCGGTGCCGCCGCTGACGGGCGCCGCGGCGCCGCCGATGGACGACGCGACAATCCCATCCGCGCCCGTGCTGTACGCGTAGTCCACGCCGTTGGGCGCCCAGCTCAGCAACACGCCGTTGGGGCTCGCGCTCACGGGCGCGCCACCATCCGGCGGCAGCAGCTTGATGCCCGAGATGGTGTTGCCCGACTTCTGCGACCAGCCGATGTACCGAGACGGCTCCCACTCCATGTAGACGAAGTCCGACGTGCCCGCGGTGGTGCCATCCGTCACTTCCTTGGAGGCGCCGAGCGCGGGAGACACGGTGCGCGTCATGAGCTTCACGCTACTGACGCCCTCGCTGCCCTGGGCGAACGCGACCGACGCGCCGCTCTTGCTCCAGCGCGGGTAGCGGCTGGGCTCGGAGGAGGACTCGCTCAGCTCCACCACGGTCGCCTGGGCGTCATCGCTGCGCACGGCGACCGCGTGCGTCTGGCCACCGCCACCGCTCGACACCGTGACGGCCAGGTAGAGCGCCTGACAGGTGGAGGGCGTGCCTTCGCAGCGCAGCCCGGGCTTGCAGTCATCGGATGCGCCACACGCGCCGCCCTTGCCCACCGTCATTCCGCCGTCCGAAACCGGCCCCGCATCCGGAGTCCCCGAGTCCGGGGCGCCCGCATCCGGAGTCCCCGAGTCCTCGCCCGCGTCGGTCTCTCCCGCATCGCCAGGGTTCGTACCTGCGTCATACTGGGCAGGTGCGGGGAGGTTGCGCAGTTCGCACTTGTGGTTGTCCAGGTTGCACGCCCACGTCTGTCCCGTGGGCGCGGCCCCCTTGTCCCGACAGTCGAACTCGTCACGACACTCCTTGCTGTCACACCCCACAGCCACCACCCACAGCGCACCGCACAACGCGCCGACCACGACTCGTCTGGTCATAAGGCCCTCCGCAATCCAAGGGCGCGCGTATAGCGTTCCATCCATGCGACGTATCGGGTTTGGACGACCCGCCTTCGCCACCTGTTCCTGATTGAACGGGCCCCTCTGAAACGGTGCTCAATGATCGACACCCACTGCCACCTGGATGCCGCCCGCTTCGACCTGGACCGAGCCGACGTCGTGCATCGGGCGTGGGCCGCGGGGCTGCAGGGACTCATCATCCCCGCGGTGGGCCCGAGCACGTGGGAGCCGCTGCTCGAGTTGCCCCGGCGCGACGCGCGCATCCAGGTGGGCCTGGGCATCCATCCCCAGTTCCTCCCGGACCTCCCCGCGGAGGAGGACGGCGCGCACCTGGAGCGGCTCGACGCGCTGCTCGGACAAGGGGGCGCGGTGGCGGTGGGCGAGTGCGGGCTCGATGGGCCTTCGCTGTCGGGCGCACCGCTGGAGCGACAGTTGGCGGTGCTCCGAGGCCACCTCGCGCTGGCGCGAAAGCACCACCTGCCGGTGCTGATGCACTGCCACCGACTGCACCCCGCGCTCATCGACCTCTTCAAGAACGAGCCGCTGCCCGAGGCAGGCATCCTGATGCACAGCTACAGCGGCGGCGCGGAGCTGGCGCGCTTCTACATCCAGAAGGGCTGTCACTTCTCCTTCGCGGGCCCCGTCACCTGGGCCGAGGCGCGCAAGCCGCTGGACGCCCTGCGCGTCATCCCCCCTGAGCGACTGATGGCGGAGACGGACGCGCCGGACCAGGCGCCCACGCCGCATCGGGGTGAGCGCTCGGAGCCCGCCTACCTGCCTCGCATCATCGAGGGCATGGCCCAGGCCCTGGGAGTGCCCGCCGACGTGCTCGCCCAGCGAACGACCGAGAACGCGCGCCGCCTGTTCCGGGAAGCTTTCCCCCCGGCTTCGCGGTAGGCGAGCGGTCGCGTTATAGAGGACCGCCATGAATTCGCAGCCCGCTCCGCTCCCCCTGTCCGACGCCCCGTCGCACCCCTCTGCTCCAGCCCCGGCCTCGGTGGAACCTTCACTGGCGAAGCCCTTCAAGCTCTCACGCCGCTTCGACCGCACGGCGCGGTTGCTCGGTGACGGCGCCATGGAGCGGCTGGCCAACGCGCACGTGGTCGTCTTTGGATTGGGCGGCGTGGGCAGCTTCACCGCCGAAGGGCTGGTGCGCAGCGGCGTGGGCCGGCTGACGCTCGTGGACCACGACGACGTCTGCGTCACCAACACCAACCGCCAGCTCCACGCGACGGTGAAGGCGGTGGGCAAGTCCAAGGCCGAGCTGATGGCGCAGCGCTGCCGCGAAATCAATCCCGAGGCGAAGGTGGAGGCCCTGCGCGAGTTCTACCGCGACGAGCTGGCCGAGACGCTGCTGCCACCCGGCCGCTACGACTTCGTGGTGGACGCCATCGACAACGTGAAGGCGAAGCTGCACCTGCTGCACCGCTGCGTCACGCTGGGCATCCCGGTGGTCAGCTCCATGGGCGCCGCGGGCCGCCTGGACCCCACGGCCATCCGCGTGGAGGACCTGTCCGAGACGCACATGGATCCGTTCGCCAAGGACATCCGCAAGCTGCTCAAGCGCAAGTACGGCGTAGAGACGGAGCGACACACCGGCATCACCGCCGTGTACTCCATCGAGGCGCGCCGCCAGCCCGTGGCCCTCCAGTACGACGACGCCACGGATGGCTTCCTGTGCGTGTGCCCGCAGGACAACGAGTTCCACACGTGCGACCACCGCACCCAGATTGACGGCAGCGTGGCCTTCGTCACGTCCGCGTTCGGCATGAACGCCGCGGGTGTGGTGGTGCGCCGGCTGGCGTCGGCGCGGTAGGCCGCTCGCGCTCAGGCCACCTCGGCCCGGGCGCGCGCCACCGCCGCCTCGCGACCACACGGGCGGCGGAACACGCAGCGAGCGCAGGCGTTCAAGTCGTCGGTGGGCGTGAACGCCTCCGCTTCCTTCGGGGTGTTCGTCGCGGGGTCCTTCAGCAGCGCGCGCATGCTCGCCACGCTGGAGGTGAAGTGCTCGCGGAAGGAATCCAGCGCGGCCGGGTCGACCGTCACGTCCTTCTCCACGCCCTCGTTCAAGTACACGAGCGACGCGCGCACCTTCTCCACGGGGAAGCGGTAGCGCTGCGCCACGTAGAGCGCGTAGCCCAGCACCTGCTCCTCGTAGCCCTCACGAAACTTGCCCGTCTTCCAGTCCACCACCACGGGCGCGCCGTCGTCGTCCACGTAGGCGAAGTCCGGGATGGCGAAGACCTTCAGGCCATCCAGCGAGAAGTGCGCGAAGTCATAGCCCGCGTCCACCTCCAGCCACTGCGCGGGCTTGAGTGCCTGCGACACGCGCGGCCACCGCGACGTGAAGAACCAGGACAGCGCCGAGCGCACCGTCTCGAAGTTCTGCTTCCACGTCTCGTCCGTCACGGCCTCGGCGTACTCGTGCTCCACGAGGCCGGTGAACTGCTTGCGGTACTTCTGCGTCCAGTACGCCTTGCCGCGCGAGTGGCGGAAGTCGTCCTGCATCAGCTTGCGCGCCCGAGACTCCACCGCCGCCGGATCCACCGCGCGCCCGGCCCGCCAGTCCAAGAGCACGTCCTTGAGGGTCTCGTGCACCACGCTGCCCGCCCACGTGTAGCGGTTGGCCAGCTTCTTCAAGACGTACAGCTCCCGCACGTCCTTCGCGGCGTCCGCCTCCCACCCACCCCAGGAGCGGTAGTAGTAGAGGTAGTAGGCCCGGAGGCACTCGGAGAACTTCTCGTGGCGGCTCTTGGACCAGGAGAAGTCGTTGCTGAGAGGGGGACGCCGCATGGAAGCGGCGCATCCTAGGCGGTCGCTCGCCCCACCAGAAGCGGAACGAGCGGATGCCGCCTCCTCGGAGCCCGAGGAAAGACGCCGAGCGTAGGGAACCACACGGGTATGGTGCGCGCCGATGAAAATCCCACCCTTCAGGGAGCGGACCGTCCTCGTCACGGGCGCCTCCAGCGGCATCGGGCGCGCGGCGGCGCTGGCCTTCGCGGCGGCCGGCGCGAACGTGGTGCTCGCCGCGCGCCGAGAGTCCGCGCTCCACGACGCGGCCCGTGAAGTGGAGGCGCTCGGTGTTCGCGCCCTGCCCGTGCGCTGCGACGTCACGAGAAGCGAGGACGTGGAGCGACTGCTTCGCGAGACGGACGCGGCGTTCGGTGGGTTGGATCTGCTCGTCAACAACGCGGGCATCGGACTCTATGGGCCGCTGGAGGACATCTCCGAGGCGCAGCTCCGCGAGGTGTTCGAGGTGAACGTCTTCGCCCTGTGGCGAGTGACGCGCGCCGCGCTCCCGCTGCTGCGCCGGAGGAAGGGCGCGCAGGTGATGAACGTCAGCTCGGTGCTGGGACATCGAGGTTTGCCGCTGCTGGGTGGCTACTGCGCGTCCAAGGCCGCGGTGAACGCCATGACCGAGTCCCTGCGCACGGAGCTGTCCTCCGAGGGAATCCGTGTGCTGCTCGTCTCTCCCGGCCTCACCGAGAGCGAGTTCCGCGAGCACCGACGGAACGCCGAGGGCTGGGCCCAGGACGCCATTCCCCTTCGAGCCATGTCCGCCGAGGCCGTGGCCCAAGCCATGCTGCGCGCCGCGCGGCGTGGACGCCGCGACACGGTGCTCACCCTCCCCGGCCGCGCGATGGTGCTCGCGAATCGCCTCGCGCCCGGATTGTTCGACCTCGTCGCTCGCCGCACCGCCAACCCTCGGAAGAAGTCGTCATGAGTCCGCGCCCGCGCATCGCTCCCGTTCTCCCCACCGTCAGCCCCGAGCGACACGCCGCGCTGCGCGGCCCGCTCCTGAACTGGTACGACCACGGCAAGCGAGACCTGCCCTGGCGCCGCACGCGAGACCCGTACGCCATCTGGCTGAGCGAGGTGATGCTCCAGCAGACGCAGGTCTCCACGGTGATTCCCTACTGGGAGCGCTTCCTCGCGCGATTCCCCACGGTGGGCGCGCTGGCCTCGGCGCCGCTCGATGACGTGCTCTCGGGATGGAAGGGGCTCGGGTACTACTCGCGCGCGCGAAACCTGCACCGCGCCGCGCAGGAGGTCGTGTCGCGCTTCCAAGGGCGACTCCCCGCCACCGCCGCCGAGCTGCTCACGCTGCCAGGCTTCGGGCGCTACACCGCCGGCGCGGTGGCCTCCATTGCCTTCGGCGAAGAGGCTCCGCTGGTGGATGGCAACGTGGCCCGCGTGCTGTCGCGCATCTTCGAGGTGGAGGGACTGCCCGGAGACCGCGCGCGCGAGGCCACGCTCTGGGCCTTGGCCGGAGCGCTGGTGAAGGGCGAGCGGCCCGGGGACTTCAATCAGGCGCTGATGGAGCACGGGGCCACGGTGTGTCGCCCGGAGTCTCCGCTGTGCCTCCTGTGCCCGGTGCGCGCGGGGTGCCTCGCGCACGCCAAGGGCCGCGTGGACGAGCTGCCCCCCGCCAAGGTGCGCGCCGCGCCCAAGAAGCTGGAGCTGGCGCTGGCGGTCTGGCCGCACGAGGGGAAGCTCCTCTTCGCTCGCCGCGCGGAGGAAGGGCTCTTCGGCGGACTGTGGGAGCTGCCCACTGCCGAGGTGGGAGAGGACACGTCCGACGCCGCGGCCGTCGAGCAGCTCTCGGCCGCGCTGGGCACGCAGGGTCTGAAGCTCGTGGGCGCACTGGGGAACGTGCGACGACAGCTCACCCACCGCTCACTCACGCTGCGCCTGTTGCGCGTGGATGCCCCCGCGCTGCCACGCCAGGCGAAGTCCTTCCAGGAGCTGCGTTGGTGCACGCCGCAGGACTCAGAGGCGCTCGGCATGAGCACCGCCATGCAGCGCGCCCTGGAGTCGGTGATTGCGCAAGACGTGCTCGCGGTGGCCATGCCCACTGCCCCCGCACCGACACGGAAGCGCCGCACGCGCGCGAGCACCTGAGTCCGCCTGCTCGCGGGTGTCCACCGCTCGACACGAAACGACGGCTCGTGTCGCGCCGACAACCCCCGCGGCATGGGGGCGCTTTGTCAGGGCACGCACTCGGCGAAAGCTCCCCGCGCCCTCACCGCAGGAGAGCGACCATGGCACGCCACAGCGCGCAGAAGCCGACCAGCCCCCCGCCCCCGACGCCACAGGAGCGGCCCCAGGAGAACACGGCGACGGGCTCGCGCGAGCAGCCCTCTCACGAGCGCATCGCCCGCCGCGCCTACGAAATCTTCCTCGCTCGCGGCAGCGCGCCCGGTAGCCCGGAACAGGACTGGTTCCAGGCCGAGCGCGAGCTGCGCCTCGGCCGGCACTGACCCGCGTGACTCAGTGAGGATGCGGCACGGCGCGGAGCACGGGGCGCTCGGCCTCCAGTGCCCCCTTGAGTCGCCGCTGGGCGTCCCGCAGCTCGGAGAGGATGCGCTCGGCATCGCCCACCGAGCGCATGGCCAGGCCACACGCGGGCGTCAGCAACACCGTGGAGAGCACCTGCGAGAAGGCGTGCCCCCGAGGCAGCGCCGCCTTGAGTGACGCCTCCACCGAGTCCACCAGCTCCGGCACGGCATACGACGACGCCAGGTCCGTGGGGACGATGCCCAGGCTCAGCGTGGCCCCCGCCGCGAGGAAGCGCTCCAGCGCGGCCTGCTCCTCCACCATCGCGTCCAACGACAGGCGCACGTCCAGCGACAAGAGGTCTGGCTGCACATCCAGCAGCGCGGCCCAGTCCGTGTTGCCGCAGCAGTGCAGCCCCACGAGCGCGCCCTCTCGCTGCAGCGCCACCACCAAGATCCTCAGCTCCTGAAGCGCCAGCAGGTGCCTCGGGTTGGTGCGGTCCAGGGCGTACAAACCCGGCTCGTCCAGGAAGAACAAGGGCGTGGTGTTGGTGCGACGGAGCGCCTTCACCATCGCGAGCGCCCGCGCCATCACCAGCCGGAACATCGCGGCGTCCAGCCCCGGAACGTCCAAGGTGGGCGTGCCCGTGCTGGCGCGCGCCACGGAGCGGACCGTGAAGGGGCCCGCGAGCTGCGCCTTCGCGAAGGCCAGCTTCCGGTGCTCCACCTCCCACAGGAAGGGCCGCCACGCTCGGCACGCGTCCGGGGACGGCTCGTAGGACTCCAGCGCGCCCGCCGCGAGCGCCGCGTCCAGCCGCGCCTCGAACGCCTCGCGCCCGGCCTCCCAGGCGGGGAGGTCCACCGTGCACAGCCCCTCGTCGTCGAAGCGCAGGCCCGGCAACCCCTCCAGGGCCGCGGGAATCATCAACTCCGAGGGATGGCCCACCGGAAGCTGCGGAAGGAAGGGGATGTCCAAGGCCAACGCGGCCTGGAGCCCCAGCTCCACCTGGGTATGCGGGAGGCTGCCGATGCCCGTGGTGGCGCAGGCGGGCAGCAACTGGACAGCACGGCGGATGGTCGGCGCGCTCATGGCCCGGACTCTAGCCCACGGAGAAGTACGAGGCCTGGGGATGGTGGAAGACGAGCGCGGACACCGACGCCTCCGGCTCCATCATGCAGCCGTCAGTGAGGCGCACGCCGATCTCCTCCGGCCGCAGCGCCTGGAAGAGCTTCGACTGGTCCTCCAGCCGAGGACACGCGGGGTATCCGAACGAGTAGCGCTTGCCCGTGTACTCCGCGCGGAAGCGCTCCACCATCGTCATGTCCGCGCGGTCCGGGAAGCCCCACATGCTGCGCAGCTGCGTGTGCAGCAGCTCGGCGTAGCCCTCGGCCGTCTCCAGCGCGAGCGCCTGAACCGCGTGCATCTTGAGGAACTCCCCCTTCGCCTTCAGCTCCTCGGACAGCTCGCGGATGCCCGAGCCCGCCGTGGTGACGAACATGCCCAGGTGGTCCACCGGCGCGCCGCGCTCCAGCGGCTTCACGTAGTCCGCCAGACACAGGCCGTTCTCCTTGTCCTGGCGCGGGAAGTCGAAGGACACCACGGGCTCACCGGTGCGCCCGTCGAACAGGTGCACGCGGTCTCCCTCGCTGCCCGCCTTGAAGAACTGGAACACCGAACGCGCCTGCATGACACCGCCGCGCAGCATCGCCTTCAGCTCCTCCACCGCCTCCTTCAGCGCGAGCGCCTTGCGGCCCTCCTCCGTCTTCGCCAGCTCCGCCTCCTGCGGCGTGCCCAGCGCGCGAGACGACGTGCGCAAGCCCAGGTGGCGCCCGTACAGCATCACGGGGTTGATGAACTTCCAGATGTGATCCAACGGCGTGTTCGTCAGCACGTGCCGCTCATGGTCCGGTGGCGCCGGCACGGTCTCCACGATGGGCACTTCCGCGCTGCGGCCTCGGCGCGCGGTGGCGGCGGGGGCCGGGCGCTCCTTCACCTCCTGCGCGAGCCGCGCACGTCGCTCGGCCAGCTCCCCCCGCAGCTTCGCGTGCGAGCCCGGGTCGACAATCTGCTTGGCCAGCTCCAGGCCGTTCATCGCGTCCTGCGCATAGGCCACGGTGCCGGCGCCATAGGCCGGAGCGATGTTGCGATCCACGAAGTTGCGGCTCAGCGCCGCGCCGCCCACCAGGATGGGCACCTCCACGCCCGCGCGCTTGAGGTCCTCCGCCGTGGACACCATCTGGTGCGCGCTCTTCACCAACAAACCCGAGAGGCCCACGATGTCCGGCCGATGCTCGCGCACCGCCTGCACGAGCTGCTCGGGCGGGACCTTGATGCCCAGGTTCACCACGTGGAAGCCGTTGTTGGCGAGGATGATCTCCACCAGGTTCTTCCCGATGTCGTGCACGTCGCCCTTCACCGTGGCGAGGACAATCTTCCCGCGCAGCGCCGCCTGAGCCTTGCTCATGTGCGGCTCCAGGTGGCTCACCGCGGCCTTCATCGATTCGGCGCTCTGGAGCACCTCCGCGACGATGAGCTCGTTGGCCGCGAACAGGCGCCCCACCTCATCCATGCCCTTCATCAGCGGGCCGTTGATGATCTCCAGCGGCGCGTACTTCTGCATCGCCAGGTCCAGGTCCGCCAGGAGGCCGTCGCGCGTGCCCTCGATGATGTAGCGCTGGAGCCGCTCTTCCAGCGGCAGGCTGCTGACCTGCGCGCGCGCGGGCTTGCGCTCACGGAAGTGCGCCGCGAAGGGCGTCACGGGGTCCGTGCCCCGGTTGTACAGGAGGTCCTCGGCCAGCCGGCGCTCCTCCTCGGGCAGCGACGCGTAGCGCTCCAGCTTCTCCGAGTTGACGAGCGCCATGTCCAGGCCCGCCTGCACGCAGTGGTACAGGAACACGGAGTTGAGCACCTCGCGGCCCGCGGTGGGCAGGCCGAAGGACACGTTGCTGATGCCCAGCACGGTGCGGCTGCGCGGGAAGCGCTGTTTGATGAGGCGCACGCCCTCGATGGTCTCCACGCCGCTGCCCGTGTACTGCGCGTCGCCCGAGGCGCACGGGAAGACGAGCGGATCGAAGTACAGGTCTTCCTCGCGCATGCCGTACTTCTTCGTCAGCAGCTCCATGGACCGCTCGGCCACCGCCAGCTTGCGCTCGCGCGTGACGGCCATGCCCACCTCGTCGATGCAGCCCACCACCAGCGCCGCGCCGAAGCGCCGCGCGAGCGGAACCACCTTCTCGAAGCGCTCCTCGCCGTCCTCCAGGTTGACCGAGTTGATGATGGCCTTGCCCTGGCTGTACGAGAGCGCCATCTCGATGACGCGCTCGTCCGTCGAGTCGATCATCAAGGGCACGCGCACCTTCTTGACGACCACCTCCAGGAAGCGGCGCATGTCCTCCAGCTCATCGCGGTCCGGGTTCGCCAGGCAGATGTCGATGACCTGCGCGCCCCGCTTCACCTGCGCGCGAGCAATCTCCGACGCGTCGTCCAGTGCGCCCGCGACGATGAGCTCCTTGAACTTCTTGCTGCCGATGACGTTGGTGCGCTCGCCCACGATGAGCGGGCGCTGCTCGTCCACCACTTCCACGTAGTCCACGCCGGACAGCGTGGAGCGGCGCGGCGGCGTCTGGTTCCGGGGCTTCACGCCCTTCACCGCTTCAGCCAAGGCGCGCACGTGGCCCGCGTGGGTGCCACAACAGCCGCCCACCACGTTGAGCCAGCCCTGCTCACAGAAGCGCCGGAGCGAGCGGGAGATCATCTCCGGCGTCTCCAGGTACTGGCCATTCTCGTCCGGCAGGCCCGCGTTGGGCACGCACGACACGGGGAACGCGCTCATGCCCGACAGCGAGCGCAGGTGGTCCGTCATGAAGTCCGGACCCGTGGCGCAGTTGAGCCCCAGGTACAAGAGCTCCGAGTGCTCCAGTGACGTGGCCAGGCTCTCCACGGACTGGCCCGCGAGCATGGTGCCCATGGGCTCGATGGTCCCCGACACCGCCACCGGCAGCGCGTAGCCCAGCTTCCGGAACGCGCGCTCGATGCCCTGGAGCGCCGCCTTGACGTTGCGCGTGTCCTGCGCCGTCTCCACCAGCAGGTAGTCCGCGCCGCCCAGCGCCAGTCCCTCCGCCTGCACGGCGAAGTTGTCCACCAGCTCCTCGAAGGTGATGCCACCGGTGACGCTGATGGCCTTGGTGGTGGGGCCGATGGAGCCCGCCACCCAGCGCATGCGCCCGTCCTTCGCCTCGGCGACGGCGGCGGCCTGACGCGCCAGCTTCGCGGACGCGATGTTGATGTCGAGCGCCTTGTCCCCGAGCCCGAACTCGGCGAGCACCAGCGGCGTGCCGCCGAAGCTGTCCGTCTCCGTCACGTCCGCGCCCGCGGCGAAGTACTCGGCGTGGATGGACTCGATGATGTCCGGGCGCGTGAGCACGAGGTTCTCGTTGCAGCCCTCGTAGTCCGGCCCGCCGAAGTCCGCGGCCTTCAGGTTGTGTCCCTGGAGCAGCGTCCCCATCGCGCCGTCGAGCACGAGGATGCGCTCGCGCATGGCCGCGCGCAGGGCTTCCACGCGTCGACCGTTCTCTCCCGGCGGAGGCGGCAGGGGGGTGGCATGCGGGCTCGTCATGGCTTGACTCCGGTCAGCAAGAAGACGCGAAACGGACTCGCCCCATCTCGGGCGTGCGTCTCGCGGGAAAACGATGTGAAGCCCGCCTCGGACAGCGCGGACTCGAGGAACTCGGGCGCGAACCCCAGGTGCCGGTGGCCGAGCCGCTCGAGCACCCAGCGCTCGTCGTGCGGCATCAGCTCCAGCACCACCACCCGGCCCCCGGGCTTCAGGATGCGCGCCGCCTCCGACAGCACCGAGGCCGGCGACTCCACGTGGTGCAGGCTCTGCGAAATCACCACCAGGTCCATGCTCCCGTCCGACAGCGACAGGCGATGCAGGTCCTCGCGCAGGAAGGTGATGTTGGCGCGCCCCTCGCGCTGGGCCCGCTCGCGCGCCTGGGTGAGCGCGTCGGCGTTCTGGTCGATGGCCCACACGTGCCGCGCCCATCGCGCCGTCGCCACGCTCAGCGGCCCCGAGCCACAGCCGAAGTCCGCCACGTCCAGCGGCGGCAGCAGCGACGCGAGCGCGCCCGCCCACAGGAACCACGACTGGCCCGGCTCCAAGAGCCGCTCGTTGAGCGCCTGGCGGTCCTCCCGCGCGCGCAAGAGGTCCTTCAGCCGCGCCGAGTCCCCGGCCGCATCCTCCGCTTCACGCGCCAGGCGGATGAGCGGCCAGCGCGAGTCCGCGGACTCCAGGGCCAGCGAGTAGTAGCTGAACCCCGCCTGCCGCTCCTCGCGGATGAGCCCCAGCCCGCGCAGCTTGCCCAGGTGATGCGACACCGACGACTGCGCCACGCCCACCAGCGACACCAGCTCCGTCACGTTCAACGGCGCCTCGGCCACCAGCCGCAGGATTCGCAGCCGCGTCGAGTCACCCAGTACGCGGAAGGATTGGGAAAGCTCGTCCATATCGCCGCATCAACATATGTCGATATCACCACCGCGCGCCAGCCGTACCTCAACGCGACGCGTTGCCAGAAGGGCAACAGTTCCGTAAAAATCCGCTCATGCCGCCTCCCACCCTGCATTCCCTCCTCGAAGGTAAGCGCTTCGGGCTCGTGCTATCCGCCGGATATTTCGGCTTTTACGGGCACGCGGGCTTCCTCAAGGGGCTGGCGGGGGCGGGGCTGAAGCCGCACGCGTACGCGGGCACGTCCGCCGGAGGCATGGTGGCGGCCTACGCGGCGGCGGGCGCGTCGGTGCAGGGCATCGAGGAGCTGGTGCTGAGCCAGACGCGCGCGAACTTCTGGGATCCGGACTTGTTGGGCGCGGTGATGAACGGGGTGACCGCGGGCCATGGCTTGACGGGGTTGCTCAAGGGCGAGCGCTTCCGCCGCCTGCTGGAGTCCACCCTCCCCGCGCGCACCTTCGAGGAGCTGCCGCACCCGCTGCTGCTGGTGGCCGCCAACCTCACCCACGGCACGCACGACGTCTTCACCACCGGCGAGCTGGCGCCGCGCGTCCACGCCACGTGCGCGTACCCAGGCCTGTTCCGCGCGGTGCCGCTGGACGGCAACCTCTACTGGGACGGCGGGCTGGTGGAGAAGGCTCCGGCGCTGGCGCTGCATGAGAGCGCCATCGGCTCGGAGCTGGATGCCATCCTGGTGCACTTCCTGCCCAGCCACACGCGCAAGGTGGTGGGCGGCCCCATGGCCTACGCGCAGGGCATCGCGGCGGGCTCGGCGGCGCTGCGGCGCGACCACTTCCGCCTCCAGCTCACCGTGCTGGGCCAGCGGCAGGTGCCCGTCTACGTCGTCGTCTCCAACCTGCCGCCCGTCACGCCCACCACCATGGAGCGCGGCTTCGACGCGCTGGACCAGGCGCGCCTGTCCGCCGAGCGCGCCCTGGCGCGCCCGCCCGTGCCCTTCGAGCAGGCCCGCTAGGTCCCGCGGCGTTCACCGCGCGCCGTAGCGACGGTGGTCCACCATCAGGCAGCGGTCCTGCACCACCTGGATGCCGGCCTTCGCCAGCCGCGCCGCCGCGGCGTCGTTGCGGATGCCGGACTGGAACCACACCGCCTTCGGCTTCTTCGCGATGAGGTCGTCCAGGTGCCCGTCGATGTCCTGCGGGCGCCGGAACACGTCCACCACGTCGATGTCGCCCGGGATGTCCACCAGCCGCCGATACACCGGCTTGCCGAGGATGTGCGTCACGTCCGGGTAGTAGACCGGCACCGGCACCACCTCCACGCCCGCTTCCGCCAGGTAGCGAGGCACGTAGAAGGCGGGCTGGTCCGCGTGCTGCTCGGTCTTGATGCCCAGTACCGCCACGCGACGCGCGCCCCTCACCACCTTCTCCACGCCGGCTTCGCTCGTCACCAGGTTGTCCTGCTCACTCATTGCGCTTCCTCCTGAAGCTGCTGCGCGTGCGTCTCGGTGGTCCATGTCCACGTCTCTCCGCGCACCGTCGTGCTCACCGTCAACCGTCGATGCACCGGCACGAAGCGACTGCGGGCCACCACCTGCTCACCCTGGCACGACACGCCCGACGTGAGCGCTGGCGAGCCCGCCTCGGACCAGGCCTCCAGCAGCTCGCGGGAGGCGTCCTTGGGCACCTTGTCCAAGCAGCGCAGCGAGAACACCACCGCGTCGCCATACTCGGTGGCCCGCGAGCCCTGCACCGTGCGCTCCAGCAGGAAGTGGCCCTCGGAGTCCCCGGTCGTGAAGGCATCCACCGCCCACGTGCGCTGCCCCTCCACGAGGTTGCGCTGCAGGAGGCCGCCGTACTTCACCTCCCACTCGCGCCGCGCGCGGGCCTCCAGGGCCTCGGGCGCGAAGAAGCGCTCCAGGAGGGCCATCTCCGGGCCCGCGGGAAGCGCCTGCCGCACCGCCTGACGTGCCGCGTCCGCGCCCTCCAGCCGGATGAAGGAGCCATCCGCGGACAGCCGCTGCTGGAGGGAGAAGCGCGTCAGCAGCTCGTCCACCGCCGAGGTCACCTCCTGCCCGTCGTGCACCCGCCGCGCGTGCTGAACGGTCTGCGTCAGCAGCCAGCCTCCCTCGGACGGCGTGAAGCGCGACTGCGTGGTCAGCTCCGCGTCGTCGCGCGTGCGGGCGCCGCCACGCTCCACCGTCCGCGAGGTCTGCAGCAGTTCGGTGAGGACGCGGTCGACCGGGGGCCGGAAGTCCAGGCGCAGCGGAGGCGGCGGACTCGACACGGGCACCAGCCGGGGCCGCGAGTGGCACCCCAGCGACAGGGACAGCAGCGCACAGCACGACACCAGGAGGAGGGAACGCATGCGGCCCGGGACGCTGGCAGAAAGCGCCAGCGCCCGCGAGCGTCTTCATGCCGCCGGGGTGCGCCGGGCGACACGCCTCAGGGGTGGCGCGTGTGGCCCTCGGGCGCGTGCTCCACCGCGTCTCGCCCGATGTTGCGCCGGTCACGATTCACGCCGTCGTCATCGCGCAGGCCTCCGCTGGCGAAGCGCCGCGCGGCCTCGGCCAGGTCTCGCATGGCATCCTCGCGCGACGCGTACTCCTCGCGCGGCAGCGACTTGAGGACGTTGATGATGTCCACGGGTGCGCCGTTGTCCTCGGCCGCCTGGACCATCTCCTCGCGCTGCGCCGGGTACTCCACCGCGTCGAGCTGCGCCGAGATGGAGAGCCCTGGGTCCTCCGCCTGTCCGAATGCCATCGTGCGTCCACCTTTCCGCCCGGGCCACGTCGCCCGAGCCCTGCGTCCTGCCCTCACAACGTGGGGCCAATCTCCGCCCGGGACCACCGGGGCCCCCCAGACCCCTCCGGTCCCCGGCCGGGGGGCCAACCGCCCTGCGCCCGGCGGGATAGAGTGACACCCCACCCCCGCTCCCTGGAGTCGCGTCGGTGCCTGCCTCCCCTGTCCTGCTGCTCGCCTGGCTCGCGCTCGCCGAGCCCGCCCCCGCGCCTGCCGCCGACCCGGCCCCGGCCTCTGACGTGTACGCGCTCGACGACGCGGCGTTCGTGGCCCAGGCCCAGCGAGACCTGGAGGCGCTCCAGCGGCATGCCCAGGGAATGCGGCGCCTGGAGGAGGACATGGCCAGCGCCCGCGCCCTCTACGCGCAGGCGCGCGCGGTGCCGTACACGCCGGACCAGAAGCAGCGCCTGGTCAGCACGTGGGCCGCGTTCTTCGACTACTTCGTCTCGGTGGAGGTCATCCGCCAGCGCTACTGGGAGTTCCTCAAGGCGCCCGCGCCCACCCAGCCCATCAAGCACGGCTGGGGCTTCCTGCTCACGCACGGCGCGCTCACCACGGAGCTGGCCCGCGGGCTCACCTTCGTGGACCTCGCGGGTGGACGGCCGCAGTTGGAAGTGCTCCTCGACGAGCCCTCACCCGAGTACGGCCTTCCCGCGCGCACCTTCGCCCGCTTCCGCGAGAAGGTGGTCCACGTGGGCACCGCCACGCAGCTCTTCACCGGCGATGGCTACAAGGAGCAGCTGCGCCCGGTGTTCGCGGACTCGGGCGCGATGGGCCAGCCCCGCGTGACGTGGCTCTTCCAGGAGATGAAGGAGAACAGCCGCGTGGCGCGCGGCAAGCTCGTCAAGCGAGGCGCGCCCCTCTTCGTCCAAGCCGCGGCGGGCGTGACGCAGGACTCCACGCTGCGCGCCATCTTCCCCGTGCAGAAGGCGGTGGCCGAGTGGATGGGCGACACCCGCGTGCGCCGTTTGGGCAAGCCCCTCATCACCCGCGCGCAGGTCGACGCCGTGCTCGCGCGCATGGAGCCGGGCGACATCGTCCTCGCGCGTCAGAACTGGTTTCTCTCCAACATCGGGCTGCCGGGCTTCTGGCCTCACGCGGAGCTGTATGTCGGCACGCCCGCGCAGCTCGCCGCCGCGTTCGACGCGGATCCAGAGGTCCGCGCCTGGGTGGCCACGCTGCCCGGAGGCAGTGGCACGTTCACCGAGCACCTGGCGCACGCCTTCCCCGCCAAGTGGGCCGAGTACTCGGGCCACGACGCGCACGGTGACGCCCTCCGCATCATCGAGTCCATCAGCGAGGGCGTGTCCTTCACCGGCCCCGAGCACGGGCTGCACGTGGACTATCTGGGCGTCATGCGTCCGCGCCTGACCCAGCGCGAGAAGGCCCAGGCCATCCTCCGGGCCTTCACCTTCCAGGGGCGCCCGTATGACTTCAACTTCGACTTCTTCTCGGACCAGACGCTGGTGTGCACCGAGCTGGTGTGGAAGTCGTATGCCCCCGCCCAGGACATGAAGGGCCTGGTGATTCCGCTGGTGGACGTGGCCGGTCGGCGCACCTTGCCGGCCAATGAAATCGTGCGCGTCTTTGACCGGGAGTTTGGCCAGCCCGGGCAACAGCTCGACTTCGTGGCGTTCCTGGACGGGCGAGAGGGCTCGGGCGACGCAGTCGCGGCAAACGCCGAGGCATTCCGTTATTCGTATCGCCGGCTGAAGTGGGACATCGCCCAGGAGTAATCGCCCAGGCGCAGTCGCCCAGGAGTAGAAACACGCACCATGACGGAAGAGACAGCCCACGAAATGCTCGAGCTGGGAGCCCAGCTCTACGAGCGGATGATTTCCCAGCAGCAGGCGAAGGTGCTTCGCCTGGCCCGGGAGGCGGTGCCGAACATGACGCCCGAGGAGCTGCGCAACCCTCACGACTTCCCAGAACTCAAGGAACATCCGACGTTCGAGTTCGAGGATGGAATCCTGGCCGGGCTCATTTCCGCCCATGTGGCCCTGCGGGCCGAAATCAAGGGGCGCCTGCCCCTGAGGCCTCCGGCGAGCTGACGCTCGGCCGCCTGCCTTTGCCGTTGGAGCGCCCGTGCGTTACTGGTTCCCCCTGTGAGCATCCCCATTGGATTCGGGCCGCCGCTCGCCCGGGAGCGGTTGGTGTCTGCGTTGGCCGCGGATCCGCCTCGCCTGGACCTGGCGGCGCTGGCCATCGCTACCCTCGACCGCTCGGACCTGGACGCGCCCGCGTGCCTGCACACACTGGACGCGCTGGCGTGCCGGGTACAAGTGGAGGCCGAACGGCTCATGGAGCGCGGCGAGGCGCTCGCCCCGTTGCGTGCGCTGCGCCATGTGCTGGCGGACATCGAGGGGTTCCGCGGTAACGCGCAGGACTACCACTCGCCGGAGAACAGCTTCCTCGACCGCGTGCTGGAGCGGAAGGTGGGGCTGCCCATCACGCTCTCGGTGCTCTATCTGGAGGTCGCGCGGCGCGCGGGCATCTCGCTCTACGGCGTGCCATTTCCTGGCCACTTCCTGGTCGCGTGCGACGCGGGCGACCACAAGCTGGTGATGGATCCGTTCCACGAGGGCGACATCCTCACCGAGCACGGCTGCGAGGAGCTGCTCAAGCGCGTGGCGCCGCAGCTCAAGTTCGACCGGGCCATGCTGTCGCCCGCGCCCGTGGAACTCATCGCGTACCGCATGCTGTCCAACCTGCGCCGCGTCTATCTGGGGCGCGAGGACTGTGAGCGCAGTCTGGCGGTGGTGGATCTGCTCTTGCTGCTCGCGCCGGATCATCCGGGCGAGCTGCGCACGCGCGCGGCGCTCCTGGCCAGCCTGGGTGCCTACCGCGCGGCGCTCAAGGACGTGGAGCGCTGCCTGGAGCTGTCGCCAGACGCGCCAGACCGCGAGCGGCTGGAACTCACCGCGCGGGAGCTGCGCGAGCGCGCCGCCCTGCTGAACTGACCCACAGCCACTCAGAAGGAGTCCGCCGTGTCTCGGACGGTGAAGCCCTGGCCGCGACTGCGCAAGGGGCCGGAGCATGACTTCCGCGTCGTCCAGGTGCGCCAGGACGTGGTCGCGGATCCGCGCACGTCGCGAGAGCACCCGCGCGTGCGCATCGGCTGCGCGGACTGGGTCAACGTCATCGCGGTGACGCCCGGGGACGAGCTGGTGCTCGTGCGGCAATACCGGTTCGGCACGGAGACGGCGACGCTGGAGATTCCCGGCGGCGTCATCGACCCAGGCGAGACGCCCGAAGCCGCCGCGGCGCGCGAGCTGGAAGAGGAGACGGGCCATGTCGCGGGCCGCTGGGTGGCCTTGGGCTCGGTGCACCCCAACCCCGCGCTCCAGCCCAATCGGTGCTTCAGCTTCCTCGCGCTGGACTGCGTGAAGGTCCACGCGGGCAAGCAGGACGAGGGAGAGGACATCCTCGTGGAGCTGCACCCGCGCGCGGACGTGCCTCGGCTCATCCTCGAAGGGCACATCACCCACTCGCTCGTGGTGGTGGCCTTCTTCCTGGAGCAGCTGCGCGGCGCGCGTTAGCTCACCGTTGGCCCCCTGTCAGCTCACAACGCGGGCAGCGCGCAGCCACAGCCGCAGGCGGTCAGGAAGGCCGTCTCTCCTGGGCGACAGACGAAGTAGAGGTCGTGGCAGTCCTGCTGCGCCCGCGACACGTAGCGCAGCTCTGGAGTCCGGTCCGCGCACCGCTTGCGCGCGCCCTCCGCGGTGGCCTCGGCGGAGTCCGTCTCGCCGCAAGCCACGCTGCCCAGCACCAGGGCGGCCGTGAGCGACGCCAGCGCGAACGACATGCTCCGCAGCACCCCGCCACCTCCTGGCTCGGACGTCGTGGCGTCACGGGCCCCGGGATATCGACGCGCCCAATCTGACGGGGTGGGCCGCGCGGCGGGAGTCCCCGGCACTGATGACCCGGCGGCATCGTCATGAGGCACACGACCGCCTCGTGAGGGAGTGAACCTCGCCCGGGACTCCGGGCCTTCGAGTGTCCGGCCCTCAACGGCGCGAGCGCCTTCGAGCCCACGTCCCGGCCGAGGATGTCAGGCCCGACGCGCTGTCTTCTTTCGAGCACGAGGCGGTGGCGTGGGCTCGGCCCGCTCCCACGTCCCCGAGCGCCCGCCCGACTTGTGCTCGAGTTGGACGGACTCGATGACCATGCCCCGGTCCACGCTCTTGCACATGTCGTAGACGGTGAGCGCCGCCGCGCAGGCCGCGGTGAGCGCCTCCATCTCCACGCCCGTGCGGTCCACGGTCTTCACCCGCACCTGGACGGACAGGCCCGCGTCCACGGGAGTCAGCACCACCTCCACCCCCGCCAACGCGATGGGGTGGCACAGCGGCACGAAGTCCGGCGTGCGCTTGGCCGCCATGATGCCCGCGAGCCGCGCCGCCGCGAGCACGTCGCCCTTCTCCACCTTGCCGGCCAGGATGCGCTCGCGCGTGGCAGGGAGCATCCGCAGCAGCGCGGTGGCCACCGCCACGCGCTCCGTCTTCTCCTTGTCGCCCACGTCGATCATCTTCATGGGCGCGCCACCTTCGCCACCGCTTGGAGCAGGTCATCCGCCACGTCGTCCGGATCCTCCAGCCCCACGGACACGCGGATGAGGCTCTCGCGAATGCCGGCCGCCTCGCGCTCCTCGGGCGTCATGCGGCGCGCGCTGGCGCTGGCCGCGTGCATCACGAGCGTGCCCACGTCTCCCAGCGAAGGGCCTGGCTTGCAGATGCGCAGCGCCTCCAGGAACCGGTCACCCTCGGGGCGTCCCGCGCCCTTGATTTCAAACGCGACCATCGGACCGAAGCCGCCGTCCAACAGCTCGCGCGCCACGGCGTGGTCCGGGTGTGACGTCAGCCCGGGGTAGATGACGCGCTCCAACAGCGCCGAGCCCTCCAGCCTTCGGGCAACGTGCGCCGCATGCTCGGCATGGGCCTTCATGCGCACCGGAAGCGTGCGCAGGCCGCGCAGCGTGAGCCACGCCTCGAAAGGTCCGAGCACGTCGCCCGCGAGGATGCGCGCGGCGCGCAGCGGCGCCATGCGTGACAGGGAGCCACTGACCGTGCCGCCCAACGCATCGCTGTGCCCGTTGAGCCACTTGCTGGTGGACTGCACGGCGTAGTCCGCGCCGAGCGACAGCGCGCGCTGCCCATGCGGCGAGGGGAACGTGGCGTCCACGACGAACGCCGCGTCCACGTCCACGCATGCGTGGGACAACGCGCGCAGGTCCGGCACGCGCAAGAGCGGGTTGGTGATGCTCTCGGCGAGCACCATGCGCGGACGCAGCTCGCGGATGCGCGCCGGAGCTTGCGCATCCGTCAGCAGGAGCGCGTGCAGCTCCACGCCCAGGCGGGCGCAGAGGTTCTTGTAGAGCAGCCGCGTGACGCCGTAGCCATCCGCCGGCATCACCAACCGGTCTCCGGGTCGCCACGCCTGGGCGTCGAAGACGGAGCGCAGCGCGGCCATCCCGCTCGCGTAGGCCACGCACGCCTCGGCGCCCTCCAGCGCGGCCACCGCTTCCTCCAACAACGAAGCGTTGGGGGCGCTGATCCGCGCGTAGGCGAAGTCCTTGCCATCCAACGCGTCCGACAGGTCCTCACTGCTGTCGAACCAGTTCACCGCCGCCGGGAAGACGGGCGGCGCCACGGGCACGGCCTTGCTGCCCGTGAGCCGCGAGCCCGCGTGCACCGCCAGCGTCTTCTGCTTCTTGCTCATGCGCGTGTCGTTCCTCGTGCCGGCGGCGGTGGGCGCGGGCGATTACTCGCCCTGCTCGATGAGCCAGCGCTCGGTGTCGATGGCGGCCATGCAGCCCGTGCCGGCCGCGGTGATGGCCTGCCGGTAGTAGCTGTCCTGCACGTCGCCGCAGGCGAACACGCCCTCGATGTTGGTGCGCGTGGAGCCGGGGTGCGTCTTCAGGTAGCCGCCCTGGTGCGTCTCCAGGATGCCCTGGAACAGCTCCGTGTTCGGCGTGTGGCCAATGGCCACGAACAGGCCCGTGGCCTTGAGCAGCTGGCTGTCCCCGCTCTTGAGGTTGCGCACCACCGCGCCGTTCATGCCCTTGGCGTCGCCCACGACTTCCTCGACCGCCGAGTTCCACAGGATGGAGATCTTCGGGTTGTTGAGGACGCGCTCCTGCATCACCTTGGACGCGCGCAGCGAGTCACGGCGGTGGATGAGGGTGACGTGCTGGACGATCTTCGCCAGGTACGTGGCCTCCTCCATGGCCGTGTCGCCGCCGCCCACCACCAGCACGTCCTGCTTCTTGAAGAAGGCACCGTCGCAGGTGGCGCACGCGGACACGCCGCGGTTCTTGTAGGTGTCCTCGCCCTTGACGCCCAGCCACTTCGCGGTGGCGCCCGTGGCGATGATGACGCTCTCCGAGCGGTAGCTGATGCCGCTCTCGCCCTGGATGAAGAAGGGGCGCGAGGAGAAGTCGATCTTCGTGACGTTCTCCATGTGAATCGTGGTGCCGAAGCGCTCGGCCTGCTTCTGGAACCGCTCCATCAACTCCGGGCCGGTGATGGCGTCGGGGAAGCCGGGGTAGTTCTCCACGTCCGTCGTGACCATGAGCTGGCCACCGGGAACCCGTTGCGGGTGGTCCAGGGTGGGACCGCCGGCGAACACCACGGGCTCGAGGTTGGCGCGAGCGGCGTAGATGGCGGCGGTGTAGCCCGCCGGGCCCGACCCGATGATGGTCACCTTGTTGATCTTCTCCTGCGACACGGCTCCTCCTATTCGATGCGAGGCCGCGAAGGTACCAGAGGCCCTCGGGCACGTGATACGAAGCTGGGCCCTATGGATGCTGCGGTCCTCAAGAAGGTTGCGCTCTTCGAGGGATTGACCCAGGGCCAGCTCGCCAAGGTGGCCCAGATTGCTCAGCCTCGGAGCTACCCGACAGGCGCCTTCCTGTTTCGCGAAGGCGAAGCAGGCCAGGACATGTTCGTCATCGCCGAGGGCAAGGTCCGCATCTCCAAGTCGGTGCCCGGCATCGGCGAGGAGGCGCTCGCCATCCTGGAAGCTGGGCAGTATTTCGGCGAGATGGCGGTAATCGAGGACTCGGCCCGCTCGGCGGACGCCATCGCCCATGTCGCCTGCACGGTCTGGGTCATCGAGCGGTCGCGGTTGGACCAGCTCATGTTCACCGACAAGGACCTCGCCTACGTCCTGTTGTGGACGTTCGTCCGCACGCTGAGCGAGCGACTTCGCGAGACGAACGAGAAGATCAAAGGCTTCTTCGCCATCTCGCGCTTCTAGCGCGCGCCGGGCCGCTTGCTCGGCGGTCTGGCGTCTTGAACGGCGAGAGACAGGCTGGCGCATGCGCGCCCGTCCTCGCGGTGAGCCTCTGCCCACGATGTGAGACGGAGGACGCTCGCCTCGCCCCAGCGGCGGGGACAGGCATGCGGGTTGCTCAGCCAACGCCCCGGCGTGTCGGGAGGCGGGATGGCCAGAGGCGGAACGAGGGCGGAGGGACAACGGGCCTCCGTGAGCGAAGTCACGGAGAGGGCACGGGAGACGGACGCGGAGGCGGCGCGAGAACGCCTCTTCCGGCTGGGCGTCGCGGCCCTCACGGACGTGGAGCTGCTGGGGCTCTTGTGGGAGCCGGGGCCACGCGACGGAGGACGGCAAGAAGGCGCGGCCCAGGTTCTGGACAGCGGCGGCCTCAAGTCGTTGGCGAGAGAGGATGCGGTGGCGCTGAGCGTGCGACCCGGACTCGGCCCCTCACGGGCCATCCAATTGGTCGTGGCGCTGGAGCTGGCCCGCCGCGCGAGGCGCAGCGAGGAACCTCGCCCGCGGCTCTGCAATGCCCGGCAGATTCACGCCTACCTGGAGCCTACGCTGGGTGCGCTGCGCCGCGAGGTGTTCCACGTGCTGTGCTTCAACGCGCGCAACGTGCTCGTGCATGACGCGCGGGTGGCGGAGGGCACCATGAACATGTGCCCGGTGGATCCGCGCGAGGTCTTCAGCGCGGCGCTGGCCTCGCGGGCCACGGCCATCGTGCTCGCGCACAATCACCCGTCCGGAGATCCGGAGCCCAGCGCGCAAGACATCGCGCTCACCCGCCAGCTCGCCGCGGCGGCGGGCCTGCTGGGCATCAAGCTCTTGGACCACCTGGTGGTGGGGGACACGGGCTACGTGTCGCTGATGGAACGGCGGCTCTTGCCCGGTGACGAAGACGGGAGACGCGCATGGGGCGTAGCTGGGAGGGGCTCGTGATGGTGTGCGGAGTACTGGGGCTGGGGAGCGGGGCCGTGCGGGTGGAGCTGCTGGAGGACGACCGAGCGCTGGTGGTGGACACCGCCCAGGGGCGGGCGTGCACGGTCGAGCGGTGGCGCGTGCCCCCCAAGGCGAGGGAGGGAGACGTGGTGGTGGACGGCGTGGTGGACCTGGAGCGAACGGAGCGACTGCGCCAGGAGGTAGCGACAGCGCGTCGGGCGATTCCCGTCCCACCGGGGCTGGAGCTGTGAGGCCGAGGAAGCAACAGGCGGGGGATTGGCGTTGACGGCCGACCCAGGATGGTGAACATGCGCGCGATGCCGGAGTCCCTGCCCTTTCTCGAAGAAGCCCAGCGGGGGCTGGTGCGGCATTTCGGCCTCGCGGAGTTCCGCCCCGGTCAGGCCCCCGTCATCAACTCGGTGCTCGGCGGGAACAACACCGTGGTGGTGATGCCCACGGGTGCGGGCAAGAGCCTGTGCTACCAGCTGCCAGCCACGCTGTTGCCGGGGCTGACGCTGGTGGTGTCTCCGCTCATCGCGCTGATGAAGGACCAGGTCGAGCAGCTCACGGCGCGCGGCATCCCCGCCACGTACATCAACTCGTCGCTGTCAGACCTGGAGCGGGCCGAGCGCATGCGCCGGGTCCGCATGCGCGAATACAAGCTGCTCTACGTGGCGCCGGAGCGCTTCCGCAGCGCGCGCTTCCTGGAGGCGGTGACGGAGCTGGGCGTGGACCTGTTCGCGGTGGACGAGGCGCACTGCATCTCCCAGTGGGGCCACGACTTCCGGCCGGACTACGCCCTGCTGGGACAGGTGCGCAAGAAGCTGCGGCCCCCGCGCACGGTGGCGCTCACCGCCACGGCGACGCCAGAAGTCCGCGAGGACATCGTCCGGGTGCTCCTGATGAAGGACCCGCGCGTGTTCACGCAAGGGTTCGATCGCCCCAACCTCTTCCTGGAGGTGATGAACGTCGGCGGTGACGAGGAGCGGCGCGAGGCCTGCGCCCAGCTCGCCGCGCGAGGGGGCAGCGGCATCGTCTACTGCTCCACGCGCAAGGCCGCCGAGAGCGTGCATGCGGCGCTGCTGACGCGGAAGGTGCGCGCGGTGCTGTACCACGCGGGCATGGATGTGGAGGCGCGCAAGCGGGCGCAGGACGACTTCATGTCCGCCAAGGAGGCGGTGGCCGTCGCGACGAATGCCTTCGGCATGGGCATCGACAAGCCGGACATCCGCTTCGTCGCGCACGCCAACATCCCCAAGGCGGTGGAGGCGTACTACCAGGAGATTGGCCGCGCGGGCCGAGACGGCGGACCCGCCTCCGCGGTGCTGCTGTTCAACCACGCGGACGTGTACACGCAGGAGCGCCTCATCGAAGGCAGCCATCCTTCCGAGGCGGTGATGGCGGACGTGTGGAACGTGCTCCAGGCCGAGGGTGACTTCGAGCGCGGCGTTCACGCGCTCGCGGCGCGGGTGGGTTCGAGCGAGTTCGAGGTCTCCGCGGCGCTGAAGGTCTTTGAGCGCGAGGGCCTGCTGGAGCGCGGCGGCCGAGGCGAGGGCGAGTACAACCTGACGCTGACCGAGAAGGCCTCGGGCACCCATCCGCACGCGGACGATGCCCGTCGGCTCTTGAAGTCCTTGCTGGAAACGTTTCCGCTGGGGCGTCAGTCCACCACGGAGCTGCCCATCCTCGCGCGGCGCACCGGCCTGTCGTCGGAAGAGGTCCGCCACGCGCTGGGGCTCCTGGAGAAGTCCGGCGCGGTGATGGTGCGAAAGCCCTTCGTGGGCCGCACCCTTCGCGCCCTCAAGCAGGGCGCCTTCCGCGACCTGGAGCTGGACCTGAGTCGCGTGCGCGAGCAGGAGCGCCGCAGCCTGCTGAGCCTCAAGCGGATGACGGACTACGCCTATACGCAGCGCTGTCGGCGGGCCTTCATCCTGCGCTACTTCGGCGAGCTGGACGCCGACACCGTCTGCGGCAAGTGCGACCGCTGCGCGGGCACCATGATGCCTCGGCTGTCTCGCACGTCCTCCTCACGCGCGGCGCCCTCGACGGCGGGTACGCCCGTGATGGAGTACAGCGAGCTGGCCTCCACGGAGCTGCGGCGCTGGCGCAAGGACCTGGCGAGGGACCTGGGCATCGCGCCGTTCATCATCTTCAACGACGCGACGCTGCTCGGGCTGTCCTCCGCCCTGCCCGTGGACCGTGAGGCCTTCCTCGCGGTGAAGGGCACGGGCGAGAGCCGCTGGGAGCGCTTTGGCCCGAAGGTGGTGGAAATCTGCCTGATGGCCCGGGCGGCGGGACACGAGCCCCAGGCCGTGCCCTTCACACCGCCCAAGGTGAGAAAGCCTCGGGCGCGGCGCGCGGCCGGCCCCGAGTAGCGCGCAGTGCTTCCGCTGAGCGTCCCGCGCTCAGTGCTTCGCGGCGCGCCGCTGGAGCAGGTAGCGCAGGCCGCCCATCACGCTGCCCACCACGAGGGCCAGCATGAAGATGACGCCCACCGTGGTGATGCCGAAGAGGATGCGCACCTGCGCCTCGGTGAGTCGCCCGGTGAAGTACGCCGTGCGCAGGGGCTCCATGGCCCCCACCAGCTCCAGCGCGCGCGCGGGCAGCGAGTCCAGCGACAGCGACAGGCGCTGCAGGAGGCGCGACGGGTACAGCCGCCGCGCCACCTCCACGCCAATCCCCGTCAACAGGTAGAGGACGGAGAGCAGAAACGCGTTGCCCCACATGATGCGCAAGAGGGGCGAGTCCGTTGGCCGGCGGGAGTGCACGGGGCTCACCCTACTTCGCGGCCTTACGCTTGAGGATCGGAAGTGCCTTCTTCACGCGCGAGGCCTCGGACGACCCGCCGGCCAGCCGGAGGAAGGCCTCATACGCGTCCACGGCCCGGGCCAGCTCGCTTGGCTCATGGACCAGCAGGTCCGCCAGCGCCAGGTGCGCCAGCCCGTCCGTCGGCTCCAGCTCCACGGCCTTGAGCAGGGCCTCCTTCGCCGGAGCCTCCTGCCGCTGCTTCAGGGCCACCAGTCCGAGGGCCAGGTAGCCACGGCCCGTGAACGGCGCCAGCTTCACGGCCTCGTCCGCCGCGGCGCGCGCCTCCTTCACCGCCCCGGCCCCGAGCTGCACGCGCGCGATGGTGGTCTGCGCGAAGGCCTTGTCCGCCACCGAGGGCGCCTTGTCCGCCAGGTCCTGCAGCGTCCGAGCCGCCGCGCGTCCTCCGGCGGGCACCTGCGCGTAGAGTTCGCCCACGCGACCGCACGCGACATCCGGCCCCTCGCGACGCGCCGCCGCGAAGGCCGCCTCCGCGTTGTCCACGTTGCCCTGGCGCAGGAAGGCCTGGGCAATCTCGCAGAACGTCTCCGGATCCTTCGGGTCCAGCTTGTTGGAGCGCTCCAGCGCGGCGAAGCCCCCTGCCCCGTCCCCTGCGGCGAAGAGGATGGCGGCGCGGATCCGCTGCCCCTCGGCGTCATCGGGCGCCAGCTTGACCGCGCGCCCCACCGCTCCGTCCGCGTCCTTGCGCCGCCCCAGCTGGTACAGCGCGAGCGCGAAGCCCTTGTGGGCCGCGGCGTTGCCCGGGTTGTCGAGCTGCCAGGTCTCGAACTGCTTGAGCGCCTCGGGCGCGCGGCCCAGGGCCAGGAGCGTGCGGCCCAGCGCGTCGCGGGCCTCACCGTGTGCGCCGTTGCGCTCGACGGCCTTCGTCAGCGGCGCCAGCGCCATGTCCGGCAACCCGCGCGACAGCAGCAGCCGCCCCAAGGAGCACGCAGCCTCGTACTCCCGCGGGTTCTTCATGGCCTCTTCGAACTGGGTCTGTGCCTTGTCCAGCGCGCGCTCGCGCCAGTACACCTGTCCCAAGGCGACGCGCATGTCGTTGCGCGGGCGCTTGAGCGCGGCCAGGGCCTTCTCCAGGACCTCGCGGGCCTGCGCGCCGTTGCCATCGGCGGCGTCGGCCAGGGCCAGCCACGCGATGGCCTCGGGCGAGTAGCGGTCATTGACACGCGTCCGAGCCAGCTCCGCGCGGGCGTGCTTCCAATCGCCCAGGCGGGCATAGGCGGCGCCTCGGACCAGCGACACCTTGCGCCCACCGTCGGGCTCCAGGCGCTGAAGGGCCTCGCGCTCACGGTCGCGGTCCAGCAGCGTGCGCCCGAGCCCCTCGCGAGCATCCTCGCTCTTGGGCTGGAGCTTGAGCGCGGCCTCATACGCCTGCTGTGCGATGTCCAGCTTCCCCGCCGCACGGCTCGCCGCGCCCAGCGCCTGCTGGAAGTCGAACGCCTTGGGCCCCTGCGCGCCGCGAGACAGCAGCGTGCGCGCCTCGTCATACCGCCCGAGCGCCGACAGGAGCTGTCCCTGCACCAGTTGCTGACGCGCCTGGAGGGCAGCGGGAAGCCGCGTATCGGTCGCCAGGGGCGCGACGTCGGCCAGCGCCTCGTCCAGCTCCTGCTCCAGCGCGAGCCGGCTCTCCGCCATGCCGATGCGCGCGGCGGGATGCTCGGGGGACACCTCGCGGGCGCGGCGGAACATCTCGAGCGCCTGCGGATGGTCCTCCGACGCGAGGTAGTAGCCCCCCAGCGACACGAGCGCGCGCACGTTGGTGGGAGACGCCTTCAGCGCCCGGTCGAAACGCTCCAGGGCCTTCTTCTCGTCCTTCGCCGCCAGGAGCAGCGAACCCGCGAGGGCATGCAGCTCCGTGGACTCGTCCGTCGAGGCGAGCAGTGCGCGCCGGGCAGGCTCACGGCCGCGGTCATCCGCCACGAGCACGTTGGTGGCCAGCATCAGGCCGGGGAAGCCCTCCTTGACGCCCGTCTTCTCCAGGGCCTCCAGCGCCTTCTGGCGCTCATCCGGAGCCATCCCGTGGTCCGCGAAGAGGATCGCGTGGACGTAGGCCGTCAGCGCCCAGGCCTGACTGCTGCCATCGTCCATCTCGTGGGCCCGGTCGAGCTGCTTGAGGGCCTCATCCAGCGACGCGCGCGTGTCCTGCGCCACCAGGCGACTGGTCCGGTCCAGCGTCTCCTTGAGGGTCTGCCCCCCTTGCCGAGCGCGGTAGGCGACGAAGGCACCCACGCTGACGACCACGAACACCGTCGCGACGATGGCCGACGCGAGCTTCACGCCGTTGCGAGCCAGGAACGACCGCTTGGCCGACTCCTTCGCCAGCTTCTCGCGCAGCTCCTGCTCGTACTTCGCGGCGAGCTTCTCGGTGTCCTGCGCGCTGGCCGCGACCTTCGTGGCACCAGAGGGAGCATGGACCTCCGCCGCGTCGGGGATGTCATCGAGCAACGAGCGCTTGCCCCCCGACGCACGAACAGGCTCCGGAGCCCGAGCCGCCACCGTCCGTCGCGCGCCCGTCTCCTCGGGAGGCGGCAGCTCTCCGAGCAGTCCGCCACCCCGAGCTGAAGACTCCGCAGAATCCGCACCCGATGCATCCGGGAGGTCCGCCAGCAGACCGTCACTGTCGCCCGAGGCCTCACGCGCGGGAGAGGTCTCCCCCGCCGACGCGAGCGACTCCGAGCCACCAGGGGCCTCCTCATTCCCCAGCTCTGGAATGAGTCCTCCCTGTGCATTCGCAGAGGCCTCGCGCGCCTCAGGCCCAGAGGCGTCATCCAGGCCGCCCAGGTCCACGGACTCGGAGCTGTCGTCGCCCGAGTTCGACGCGGAAGCGTCTCGCGAACCATCCGCCGAAGCGCCTCCGAAATCCGAGAGGGAGTCGCCCGCGCTGGAGCCACTGGGCGCAGCCGCCTCGGAGCCGAATGAAGCGCCACCGTGCGCGTCGGCTCCCTGCTTGGATCCGGAAGCCGAGTCGCGCTCGGGACTCAGCCCCCCAGAGGCGTCGGAAGTCGCGTGGCCCGCTGGCCGTGCATCACGCCCCTGCGGCGCATCAGCGCCCGTCGCGCCCTGAGCGCCATCGCCACCTGCGTCCGCAGTGGGCCCTCGCGCATCGGATGCAGGAGCCGCGTCGGAGCCGCCCGTTCCGCGAACCCGTGAAGGAGCAGCCCGCGACGCCCCATCACCGATTCCAGTTCCGCGAACCTGCGCATCGGAGGAACGGGCTGCATCCGCGGCACCGGCCGGGCGAACCTGCGCGTCGGAGGCAGTGCCGGCCCCACCACCGTCTGCCGCCGGTCGCGCGGCTCGCGCCCGCGCCTCCGCGCCAACCCGTCCCGCAGCCGCAGCGGAGCGCGCCTCGAACGCAGAGGGATGCGCGGCTTCCGGCCGAGCCTGCGGACCAGTCTCGGATGGCACAGCGTCGGGCGGTGGCTCGGCGGGCTTCTCCAGCCCCATGAGGTCCGCGAAGATGGGCGCGGGCCCTCCGGACACGGCCTGCTGGGCCTGCTCCAGCCACAGCTTCACGCGACCGTCATTCGGCTGGAGCGTCACCGCCTTGCGCAGAATCGGCAGCGCCGAGCGATACAGCCCGCGCTGCAACAACACCTCGCCAATGAGGTTGTACGCGTAGGGGTTGTCCTTCTCAATGGCGATGGCCTGATCGAACTGCTCCATCGCCTCGGCGGGCCGCCCCAGTTGGATGAGCGCCTTGCCCCACAGCACCCGGCCCACCGTGGAACCCGCGTGGTGCGAGACGCCTTGCGCGCAGACCTCGATGGCACGCGCGGCTTCCCCTTTTTCCAGCAGGAGCTTGGCGAGCTCGACGAAGACGGAAGAGGTCGGATCCTGCCGGAGGAGCTGCTCGTAACGCTCCACCATCGACTTGGCCATGTTCGGTCGCGACTCCGGTGCTCGTGCGGGGGAGCAGGACCATAGCACCGAGCCCCTCGTCCGGTGCGAGGGCCAGGTGTAGCCTCGGCCCGTGAATCGCCTGCCCGTCCTCGTCCTCGCGCTCCTCCTCGGTGGGGCCTGTGCCCACACTTCCAAGAAGGCCAACCCGGAGACCCTCAAGCCCACCGTGGAGGCCTTCCACGAGAACATCCGCTGGAGGAACTTCCGCAACGTCTCCCGAATCCTCGTCCCCGAGCGCCGCGACGCCTTCGAGCGCGCCCGCCGCGAACACCAGGACGACCGGGACCTCACCATCACCGACTACGAAATCGAGGACGTGAAGCTCTCCGAGGACGGCCAGCGCGCCACCGTGCGCAGCACCATCCAGTGGATGCGCCTGCCCTCGGCCTCCGCGCACACGGACACCGTCACCTCGGAGTTCATCTTCCGCGACGGTGCGTGGCTGCTGGAGCGACAGGAGTCCGGCCCGTTCGAGGGCGAGCTCCCCTAGAAAAGAAACCGCCCACCGTCTCGGGGCCGGCCGAGGCGGTGGGCGTCGAGGGTTCCCCCATGGAACCCTCTACCAGGGTGGCCCGTCGACGCTGTGCTGCCAGCCCGCGTCGTCGTGCCTTCTTGCCTGGCTCCTAGAGCAATGCAGGTGCCAACTGCCCGCGCGCGTCCGCGTCCTCGGGCCTGCTTCCGGAAATCGGGCACTTGCGCCTGTCAGCCCCCCGACATCCCCCTGCCCCGCGTGACATGCCTGTCAGAGCCCGCCAACGCTGTCATCCCCTCGGGACTGACAGGGCTGTCAGGGCCCCCTCGGACTTCTCAAGCCCCAGGGTCACTCGCCCAGGACGGAGCGGATGGTGTCCCGCATCGAGTGGCGCGGCTTCCAGTGGATGTCCTTCACCCACCGGGAGCCATCCACGGCGCACAGGAACTGGATGTGGTCCAGCTCCGGCGGCGGGAAGCTGGCCAGCCGGTAGCGGAACAGCAGGCCCAGCAGCGGGCGCGCCACGGGATGCGGCACGGGCAGCGGGGTATTGCCCAGCTCGCGCATCACCGAGGACAGGGGCACCTCGCCCGGCCCCACGACGTTGTAGACGCCGCGCAGCTCGGGCTGGAGGGCGGCGACCATGGCGCGCGCCACGTCCTCCACATGGATGAGCTGCACCATGGGGTCGAAGCCCGCGAGCGTCCACGGGTGGCGCAGCCGCAGGTAGTTGGACGGCGCGTTCTTGATGGTGGGCCCGACGATGTGGACGGGCCTGAGAATCACCGTCTCGATGTCCGGGTGCTTCCAGAAGAAGCCATGCGCGAGCATGTCCACTTCGATGAGGTCGCGCACGCCGGAGAACCGGCTGGCCGCCATCAGCGGCGCGTCCTCGGTGAGGAAGTTGGAGTTGTCCGGACTGGGGCCGTAGACGTTGGCCGAGGACAGCACCACGACCTTCTTCACCCCGTACTTGGCGCAGTACTCGAGCAGCCGCGTGGTGCCCACCACGTTGAACGAGTGGTGCTCCTCCTCGCTCATCCGGGGGTCATGCATGATGCCCATGTGGATGACGGCGCGGACGTCGTTCTTGCGAAAGACGTCCTCGGCCTTCTTCTTGCGAAGGTCGAGCTGGTACATCTCGACGTCCTTCGGCCGCCCCAGGAAGGGACGCCGGTCGATGCCGATGATGCGCTCCTGCTTGTGGAGGAGCTTCGCGAGGGTGCGGCCGAGGTTTCCGCTGATGCCCGTGACGACGACGGCGGGTCTCATGTGCCCGCCGTCTTAACATCACCGCCGGTCCGGGCGCTCACCAGAAGACGCCTCGGCGCTCCTTGAGGCCCTGGTGGAGCATGGCCTGGATGGCGGCCTTCACGGTGCGGACCTTCTTGTCCAGCTCGCTGTCCTCGTCATCCGCCCGGCCGGTGAAGCGCAGCGGGTCCCCGAAGTAGATGCGGTACTTGGTGGGCAGCGGGATGGGCAGCCCCGTCGGGGTGATGGGGAACGAGGGGAACCCCAGGAGCTTGGCCAGGGGCTTGAGGTCCATCAGCGCGGGGGCCTGCTCCTCGGCGCCGACGACGGCGATGGGGACGATGGGCGTGTCCGTCTCCAGCGCCAGCCGCATGAACCCCAGACCGAACTCCTGGAGCTGGTAGCGCTGGGGCCACAGCTTGTTGATGCCGCGCGCGCCCTCGGGGAAGACGAGGATGGCCTCGCCGGCCTCCAACAGCCGCCGGCAGTTCTCCGGCGTCCCGACAATCTGGCCCACGCGGGCCATGAAGGTGGAGACGTACGGGAGCGACGGCACCCACTTCTCCACCATGCTGCGGATGGCGCGGGGCGGCTGGGCCTCCACCATGAGCGAGATGCCAATCATCGCGCCGTCCATCGGCAACTGCCCCGAGTGGTTGGACACGAGTAGCACGCGCCCGCTGGGAATCCGGTCGGCCCCGTAGGCCTCCACGCGGAAGTAGTGGCGGTACAGCCACAGGAACGGAGCGATGGCGGCCAGGCTGTAGTCCAGGTTGAACCCGAACGGGTCCACGCCGTACTCGTTCTCCGTGCGAGCCAGGGCCTGGAGCTGCTGCTGCTGCTCGGTCCCGGCCATGCGCTCGGTCCAGCCGCGCAGACCCTTCTTCACCTTGTCGCTGAAGCGCTCCAGCATGGCGGCTGTTTAACACCACCCGCCCGCGCACCGGGAGAGGCCCTGTCGGGCACGCCACGTTTCCTGGGGCTCTAGAGCGTGGGCGCGAGCCGCTCCGCCACGACCTTCAAGGTGACGACGTCGAAGTCCGCCTTGAGCCAGCGGAACACCTCGAGCAGCCGCTCCTGCTTCGGGGCCGCGGGTACGCGCAAGTCCCTCTGCTGCCGGGTCAGCTCGGGCGGGATGCCGTCCGCCGCGGACAGCACGTCCACGCCGTGCAGCTCGAAGTTGAAGAACGCCTCGCGCTGGAGGGCGCGGTAGGTCGAGCGCAGGACGGGGCGCGGGAGCGTGGCGGCGAACGTGCCGATGAACGGAAAGCGAACGCCCGGCGTCACCGCCATGGGCAGCTCCAGCACCGCGCCCGAGCCTCGCTGGTAGGGCCGCGCCGGGTCCGGACGGTACGGCACGCGCGGCGCCAAGAGCACCCGAGGCGTGTCCAGCACGGACCGGGACGGACGCCCCAGCACGGCCAGCGCCCCCATCACCGCCGCCTTGGCCGCGTAGTACGGCGCGGCCGGAAAGGCCGACGAGCCATACCGGTACCCCTGCGCGACGGTGGCCGCGTACAGGTCCGGGCTGAGCGTGTACCCCGGCGCGCGAAACCCCGACGGGCGCTCACCCGTGGCGCGGGTGATGAGCGCGTCCGCTCGGGCAAGGTCCGCCTGGATGGCCTCCGCGCCCCGACGGCTCAGCGCATAGTCATGCGAGTAACTGTGGCTGGCCACCTCGATGCCGCCCGCGTGGCTTTGGCGCATGCCCTCGGCGGCGGCGAGGTCCGTCTCCAGGTCCTCGCCGATGACGAAGAACGTCCCGGGAGCGCCCACCGTGGCCAGCAGCTCGCGGAAGCGCGGCACCGCCACCGCGTGCACCAACGAGCGGGCGCGCGCATCCAGCAGGGACTCCGGCAACCCATGGATGCGGCAGTAGTGCGGCAGCGAGTCCAGGTCGACGGAGATGGACGCCAGCCGTTCCGCCATGCGCCGCCCCTCGCTCAGGTCCCGCGGATGCGGATGACGTAGACCAGCTTGCCCACGTTCTTGAGCACGTTGGGCACGCGCCGGAACAGGTGGATGGAGGGCTGGCGCTTCTCGTGGAGCTGGATGGGGATCTCCACCACGTTCAGGCCCTCTCGCCAGGCGCGGACGACGAACTCGCTGGCGAAAACGTCCATGTCCACGACGCACTTCTGGATGACGGGCAGCAGCGCCTCGCGACGAAACGCCTTGAGGCCGTGCGTGTCCGTGCCCTGGAAGCCCAGCGTCACCTTCAAGAGCTTGTTGTGCACCCGCGTGGCCGCGCGACGGATGAGGGGCCGCTGGTCGCTGGCGCCCTTGGCCGCCTTCGAGCCCACCACCATGTCCGCCTCACCGCGCTCCAGGCGAGGCAGCGCCGAGTCGTAGAACGAGAGGTCGCACAGGTCGATCTCATCGCAGACGACGTAGGTGCCACGGGCCAGCAGGATGCCCGCCTTCAGCGCGACGCCATAGTTGGGCCGCTCCGAGTGGAACCACCGCATCCGCGGGTTCTTCGCGCACAGCTCCTCGAGGATGGCCGGCGTCGCGTCGCGCGAGCCGTTCTCCGCGAAGATGATTTCGTAGTCGAGCCCGCGCGCATCCAGGCCCTGGCGCAGCTCTTCCGCCGCCTGGGTGATGATGGACTCTTCGTTGTAGACCGGGATGACGACGGAAAGGTACGGGGCCATGTGTCAGGGGCGGGCGGAAAGGGGCGGGACCTAGCACGGCCCGCGACACCCGTCGACAGGACTCGCGCCAGGAGCGTTCGCCGGCGTCAGCGGTTCAGCGTCCGAGCGACAGCGCGCCCGGCCAGGATGGCGTCCTCCATGGACGAATACTCCCACTGCCCGTAGCGGCCCGCCGTGTGGATGCCCGCCTGGTCGAGGAAGCGAACCACCTCACTCTTCGCCGGGCCATACGCGTCGTCGTAGAGCACGTAGGCGTTGGGAATCTCACGCGCGCGGGCGAACAGGATGTCGTCCGCGGAGTGGATCATCTGCGAGCGCAGCAGGTCCTCCACCGCCTTCGCCTCGGCGTCCGCCAGCGACAGGCTCCCGTGGTGGCTGTACTCGACGGAGAACGTCGCGGTGTCCGGCGGCGCCAGCGGCGCGAACACGGCGGAGGGCGAGCCGATGCGGTAGCTGTGGAACTCCGACTCGGGCAGGTAGATCCAATGCCACGGCTGCCGGTTGGCCCCGCGCGCGGCGACGCAGACGTAGGTCACGGTGGTGGCGCGCAGCTGCTTCGCCGCGGCCTGCACTGACTCCGGCACTCCGGAGCCGCCCTTCGCCAGCAGTTGCACCAACCCGGGCAGCGAGATGGAGGACACCAGGCTCGCGTAGCCCAGCGAGCGCCCGTCCGACAGCGCCACCGTCTTCGCCTTCCAATCGATGGAGACCGGCTCGGTGTGGACACTCAGCTCGCCGCCCTTCAGGTGGCGGAGCATCGCGCGGGCCAGGCTCTCGATGCCGCCCTCGCGCGGATACAGGAACGACGCGTTGTAGCCGAGCGCATCGCTGCCGCTGCCGAGCGCCCCGTCCACGACCTCCTTGAGCGTGGGCCTGGGGACGAAGCGGCCCACCCACGCGGCGGACAGCTCGCGCGGGTGCACGGTCCAGAGCTTCTGGTTGTACGGAACCATGAAGTTCCGGGCGAAGCCCTCGCCCATGTAGCGGAGGATGAACTCCTCGAAGTTGCGCGGATCCCGCTCGCGCAGCTCACGGCCCTTCTCGCCGTAGATGGCCTCCACGTAGCCCACGAGGTTCTCGGCGACGACTTCAGCTGGGAGGCCGTGCGTATTCACCTGGTAGGGGAAGCGCGTGAAGACGCCGCGCGAGAACACGGCCGCCTTGCGCTGGATGCGGACCAGCTCGCCGGGCAGCCACAGCGTGTTCACCAGCTCCTGCACCTCGGGGTCGCGCAGGTGGAGCCAGTGGCCGGTGGGGTCGAAGTAACACCCATCGATGACCTCGGTCTTGATGAGGCCACCCACGCGGTCGGACCGCTCGATGAGGCGCCATGGGCGCTGAAGGAAGTGGGCGGTGGACAGGCCCGCCAGGCCCGCGCCGAGGATGACGATGGGGTCCATGCTCGGGCGGGTCTACCACCTCCCCCCTCTCGCGGGGGAGACGAACGCGCGACGGCTGACTGCGGGTGAACCCGCTCCCCTGGCCGCTCGGGGGGCTCGAATCGGGACCGAGCGCGTTCTTTCCGGGCTCGAAACGCCTCTGGTAGCCTGCGCACCGCCCCGCGGGAACGTACCGAGCCCGCCCCACGTGCGCGCGCCAGCCGGTCCCGTCGAAGGAACCCCATGAAAGTCTCCTGCCCGTCGTGCCAGACGAACTACAACATCGATGACAGGCGGATCCCGCCGGGTGGCGCGAAGCTCAAATGCGCTCGGTGCCAGACCACGTTTCCCATCAAGCTCGAGGCGGTGAGCGCGGCGGAGTCGATGCCGCAAGCCCCTTCCCACGAGCCCGCCATTCCGCTCCCGGGCGCCGCCGCTCCGCAGCCGGCCAGCCCCGCCATCTCCCTCGGCGCCGCCATTCCGCTTCCGGGCGCCGCCGCTCCGCAGGCCATCTCGCTCGGCGCGGGCCCGGGCGCCGCCATCCCGCGCCCCGGCGCGGCCCCCCAGGCCAGCGCGGCCAGGCCTCTTCCTGGCGCCGCCGCTCCGCAGGCCAGCCCCGCCATCTCGCTCGGCGCGGGCCCGGGCGCCGCCATCCCGCGCCCCGGCGCGGCCCCCCAGGCCAGCGCGGCCATTCCTCTTCCTGGCGCCGCCGCTCCGCAGGCCAGCCCCGCCATCTCGCTCGGCGCGGGCCCGGGCGCCGCCATCCCGCTCCCTGGCGCGGCCCCCCAGGCCAGCGCGGCCATTCCTCTTCCTGGCGCCGCCGCTCCGCAGGCCAGCCCCGCCATCTCGCTCGGCGCGGGCCCGGGCGCCGCCATCCCGCTCCCTGGCGCGGCCCCCCAGGCCAGCGCGGCCATTCCTCTTCCTGGCGCCGCCGCTCCGCAGGCCAGCCCCGCCATCTCGCTCGGCGCGGGCCCGGGCGCCGCCATCCCGCTCCCTGGCGCGGCCCCCCAGGCCAGCGCGGCCATTCCTCTTCCTGGCGCCGCCGCTCCGCAGGCCAGCCCCGCCATCTCGCTCGGCGCGGGCCCGGGCGCCGCCATCCCGCTCCCTGGCGCGGCCCCCCAGGCCAGCGCGGCCATTCCTCTTCCTGGCGCCGCCGCTCCGCAGGCCAGCCCCGCCATCTCGCTCGGCGCGGGCCCGGGCGCCGCCATCCCGCTCCCTGGCGCGGCCCCCCAGGCCAGCGCGGCCATTCCTCTTCCTGGCGCCGCCGCTCCGCAGGCCAGCCCCGCCATCTCGCTCGGCGCGGGCCCGGGCGCCGCCATCCCGCTCCCTGGCGCGGCCCCCCAGGCCAGCGCGGCCATTCCTCTTCCTGGCGCCGCCGCTCCGCAGGCCATCTCGCTCGGCGCGGGCCCGGGCGCCGCCATCCCGCTGCCCGGCGCCGCCGCTTCGGCCATTCCGCTCCCGGGGACCGCCGCGCCTCGGGCCGCGATCCCGCTGCCCGCCGCGCCGCCCCAGGACGATCCCTTCGCGTTCGACCCCTCGACGGGGAGCGCGGACGCCATCCCGCTTCCTGGCAGCGCCGCCCCGGCGGACCCCTACGCCGCCTACGACGATGGCCCGTTGGACGGGTACCAGGACCGGGACTCCACCCGCGTCGTAGCCATCCCGGTGCCCACGGACGCCTACCGCGACCCCGCGGCCGCCTATGGCGTGGCCGGTTCGCAGGAAACGGCGCGCGACTTCGACTTCTCCGACAGCGCCATGTCCGACGTGGCCGTCGCCGAGCCCGAAGCCCCGCAGGAGTTCGACTTCTCCGACGCCCAGCTTCCCCCGCCTCCCGAGCCGGACCGGCCTGATCCCTTCGCCCTGGACCTGGAGAGCGCCCCGGACGCCAGCGCCGAGGCCTTGTCCATGGATGATCCCTTCGCGCTCCCTCCGCCGCCGCAGGACCATGCCGCGCCGGCGGGTGCCGAGGAGGATCCGTTCGCCCTCCCCCCGCCGCCCCAGGACTACGCCACTCCGGCCATGGGGGAGGATCCGTTCGCCCTTCCGCCGCCCCCGCAGGGTTATGCCCCGCAGGCCATGGAGGAGGATCCGTTCGCCCTCCCCCCACCTCCGGCCGCGTCCCCTGATTTCGACTTCGCGGACCTCCCGGCCCCCGTGGAGCCCGGTGGGTATGCCCCGCCCGCGCAGGGCCTGGACTTCTCCGATCTCCCGTCGCCGGTCGCGCCCGCTCCGAGCGTGTCCACGCTGGACTTCTCGGACCTGCCGTCGCCCGTCGAGGCGCCCCCATCCGTCTCCTTCGACTTCGCCGAGCCCCCCTCCAGCGCTCCGTCGCCGGACTTCCAGCTCGACTTCTCCGAGCCTCCCGCCGCCGCGCCCGCGCCCGCCGCGGATCCCTTCGCGATGGACTTCTCGGCGCCGCCGCCCGCGTCGGTCAACCCGGCCACGGACTTTGGCGACGTGGACTTCGGCGAGCCGCCCCCGGCCGCGGGCGCGTCGGACTCGCTGGAGTTCGATCCCACCGCCGCGGCGCCGCTGGATGATCTCGAAGCGGACCTCTCCGCGCCCCTGCCGCCGCCGCCCGCCGCGGGCCCCACGGACGGCCTGGAGATGCTCAGCTTCATCGACGACGCGGCCCCCCGGAACGCGGGCGCCTCGGCCGCCAAGGTGACGCGCTTCCACGTCCGCCGCCGCTCGGGTAAGGTGTTCGGCCCCTTCGACGAGGGCGTCATCGTCAAGATGCTCGAGGACGGGCAGCTCCTGGGCAACGAGGACGTCTCGCTCGACTCCGAGACCTGGTCCGCCATTGGCACCAACCCGACCTTTGGTGGCGCCATCGAGCGGCTGATGTCGGGCCCGTCCAAGGCCGCGGTGCCCTCGGTGGGGCCGGCCTCGACGACCGTGGACGCGCCACAGGGCGAGACCTCGAGCTCGCAGGCCAGCATGGATCGACTGCGGCAGCTCTATGAGGGCCGCATGGCTGCCGTGTCCGTGGTGGACCGCAGCGCATCCACGGAGCAGTGGAAGAAGCGCATCCCCTTGATGGTGGGCGCTGGCGTGGCCGTGCTCGTCCTCGGCACGGGCCTCGGCTTCGAGTTCACCCGCTACGGCGCCTTCGGCCGCAACAAGCTGCTGCCCACGCGCGTCTCGAAGGGCTCGGCCGAGGCGAAGCTCGTCGACGAGTCCCACGCCGCCCTGCTCCAGGACACCTTCGCCAGCTACAAGCTCGCGCACGACCAGAGCGCCAAGGTGCTGGCCTCGAAGGAGTACCCGGAGGTCCGGGCCTTGTGGTGCCAGGCCGTCAACTACCTGCAGCGCCGCTACGCCGCCGGAGACCCCGCCGAGTTGCAGCGCTGCCAGCAGGCGGTGGAGCACGTCGAGCTGCTCGGGGAGAAGAACCTCGAGTTCATCAAGATGACGGCGGGCATGGCGCTCACCGCACGCCAAGCGGACGCCGTGCTGCCGCGCCTTCGGGACGCCTACAGCCGTGAAGGCAACCAAGCGGACCTGGAGTTGTCCTTCCTGCTGGCCGAAGCCCACGCCACGAAGAAGGACGCCAAGAGCGCCATCGAGACGCTGAAGAAGGTGCTGGAGAAGGATCCGAAGTCCGCCAAGGCCCTGCACGCCCTCGGCAACCTGTACCAGGCCTCGGGTGACGCGGACGAGGCGGCCAAGGCCTACGACGCGGCGCTCGCGGCGGACACCAAGCACGCCGCCTCCGCCGTGGAGCTGGCGGCGGTGGAGCTGATGGTGCGCAAGACGGACGTGGAGAAGGGCGCCAAGGCCGTGGACAGCGCGCTGGCGCTCCAGGCCGAGCTGGGTCCGGCCGAGCGCGCGCGGGCCCGTGGCCTCAAGGGAGTGGCCCTCTTCCAGCAGTTCAAGCCCAAGGAGGCCGAGACCGAGCTGAAGGCCGCCCTCCAGGAGAACCCGACGTCGGACTTCATCAAGGCGCAGCTCGCGCGAGTGCTGCGCGCCCAGCGCGACTACGACAGCGCGCTCCCGCTGTACCAGGACCTCGCCGGCGACGAGTCTGGCAGCCTGGAGTACGTGGACGGCCACATCACCTCGCTCGTGATGACCGGAAAGATGCAGGACGCGCTCACGGCGGTGGAGGCGGCCAGCAAGAACTTCCCCAACGAGGCGCGCATCGCGTACCTCTACGGCCGCATCGAGGACGCGCTCGACAAGCCCGCAGAGGCGGAGGGCCACTTCAAGCGCGCCACCGCCGCGGACGCGAAGCTGGTGGACGCGAGCCTCTACCTGGGCCGCCTCTACCTGCGGCAGCACCGCAACGCGGACGCGCGCACCCTGCTGGAGGCCGCCGCCGCGCAGGCCGCGGACCACGCGGGCGTGCACGCGGGCCTCGGCGAGCTGGCCCTCGCGGAGAACAACGCGCTGCTGGCCCGGCAGGAGTTCGACCGGGCCGTCCAGCTCGACCCCAACCTCGCGGATGCCCACCTGGGCCTGTCGCGCGTGGCCATGCTGAACGGTGACCTGCCCCGCGCCGAGTCCGAGGCCAACCGCGCCTTGGAGCTGGATCCGCACCTGCTCAAGGACGGCCGGCTGCAGCGCGGCCTGGTCCTCTGGCGGCTGCACAAGCTGGACGAGGCCATCGCCGAGTTGGAGAAGGCCAAGGCCGAGGACCCGCGCTCCACCAACATCCCCATCACCCTGGGCGCGGTGCTCTTGGAGAAGGGCGACCTGGCCAGCGCGGAGAGCAACTTGGGCCTCGCCCTGCGCAACGAGCCCTCCAACCACGAGGCGCTCTATTACCAGGGCCTCGTGAAGGCCAAGCGCAGCGAGTTCACCCAGGCGCTCGACAACATGAAGAGCGCCGTGGAGCGCGCGCCCAAGCGCCCGGACTACCGCTACGCCTACGGCGTCATCCTGCGCGACGCGAAGAACCTGCCGGACGCCATCGAGCAGTGGAAGATCGCCGTGGACCTGGACGCCCACAACGCGGACGCCCACGAGGCGCTCGGCCACGCCTACCTGGAGCGCGGCGAGTTCGACTCGGCCATCGAGTCGTTCGAGTCGAGTCTGAAGGCAGACGCGCAGCGCACCCGCGTGATGGGCGCCATCGGCGACGCCCTCTTCAGCGCCGCGCGCTGGGACGACGCCATCAAGCGCTACCAGGCCGCGCTCAAGGCGGACCCGCAGCTCACGTACGTCTATTACAAGATTGCCCGCGCCTTCACCGAGCAGGCCCAGCACGCCAAGGCCATCGACTGGTACCGCAAGGCCACCGCCGCCGAGCCCCAGAACCCAATGCCGTACTACTACTTGGGCTTCGCCTATAAGGAGAAGAACAAGCGCCGGGACGCCATCGGGGCCTTCAAGGAGTACCTGTCGCGCAAGCCGGACGCGACGGACCGCAAGGACATCGAGGACGAAATCTACGACCTCGAGCACTGACGCTCGGGGAGCCGCCGTCCGTCGCCTGGCGCACGGACGGCGTCGGAAATCTCGCCCCCGGGGAGTCCGGCCTTGAGCAGCCCGGACATGGGGAGCCTTGCCGGCCCCCACCCGGGGTGACTACAAGGCGACCCCCTATGCTGGACCTTCGGTACGTTGCGCAGAACTTCGATGCGGTCGTCGCCCGGCTGAAGACGCGGAGCGGCAACCTGGACCTCGGCCCCTTCCAGCGCCTCTTCACCGAGCGGCGCGACCTCTACGTCTCCATGGAGACGTTGTCGGCGCGCCGCAACACGGCCAACGAAGAGATGAAGCGCAAGGCCAAGGAAGACCCCGGCGCGCTGGACGCGCTGCGCGGCGACCTGCGGGCCGTGTCGCAGGAGATCAAGGAGAAGGAGGCGCGCCTCAAGGAGGTGGAGGAGGAGCTGCACCGCATCCTGCTCCTCATCCCCAACGTGCCCCATGAGACGGTCCCCGTGGGCGCCGGTGCCGAGGACAACGTCCAGGTGCGCGCCTGGGGCGAGAAGCCCAACCTCCTGTTCACGCCCCGCCAGCACTTCGAGCTGGGCGAGAAGCTCGGCATGCTCGACTTCGAGCGCGCCGCGAAGGTGTCCGGCAGCCGGTTCACCTTCTACAAGGGCGCGCTGGCCCGGCTCGAGCGCGCGCTCGTGACCTTCATGATCGATGTGCACACGCAGAAGGGCTACACGGAGCTGCTGCCGCCCTATCTGGTGCTGCGCGAGACGATGATGGGCACCGGCCAGCTGCCCAAGTTCGAGGACGACGCGTTCAAGACGGTGGGCGAGCCGGAGCGCTTCCTCATCCCCACCGCCGAGGTGCCCGTCACCAACTACCACGCCGACGAGATCCTCGACGGCGAGCACCTGCCCTTGCGCTACTGCGCCTTCAGCCCCTGCTTCCGCGCGGAGGCGGGCGCGGCGGGCAGGGACACGCGCGGCCTCATCCGCCAGCACCAGTTCCACAAGGTGGAGCTCGTGAAGTTCTCCCCGCCAGAGAAGAGCCTGGACGAGCTGGACGCCATGACGGACGACGCCTGCGACATCCTCCGTCGCCTGGGCCTCCATCACCGCGTCATGCTCCTGTGCACCGGAGACATGGGCTTCTCCGCGCGGAAGACCTACGACATCGAGGTCTGGCTGCCCGGACAGGGCGCCTACCGAGAGATCTCCTCCTGCTCGGACTGCGGCGACTTCCAGGCGCGCCGCGCGAAAATCCGCTTCCGCGCCCAGAAGGGCGACAAGCCGCAGCTGGTCCACACCCTCAACGGCAGCGGACTCGCCGTGGGCCGCACCAGCATCGCCATCCTGGAGAACTACCAGCGGGAAGACGGCACCGTCGCCATCCCGGAGGTCCTGGTGCCGTACATGGGTGGGCTCACGGAGCTGCGTCCCCACTAACGAAAGTCCGATCATCCATCTTGCTTGCAACGGGCAAGAAATGAGGTAGAAGGGCGGCCCCACGAACGCCGTCGGTTCGCGGGGCACCGCCGGCGCAGTTGGTGTGGAGGCGTGGCCGAGCGGCTGAAGGCAGCGGTCTTGAAAACCGCAGAGGGTGCAAGCTCTCCGTAGGTTCGAATCCTACCGCCTCCGAGATTTTGTTCTTGAGTTTGGTGGTTCTTTGACAGAGAAAGATGGAGAGATGGCCGAGAGGCTGAAGGCACAGGTTTGCTAAACCTGCATACTCGAAAGGGTATCGAGGGTTCGAATCCCTCTCTCTCCGCCACTTGTCGTTGAAGCGCCAGAAAGATTGCTCCCTTAGCTCAGCTGGATAGAGCGTCGGACTACGAATCCGAAGGCCGGAGGTTCGAATCCTCCAGGGAGCGCTGTTTTCCTCGGCGCGTGTCTCATGAGTGACGATGTGAAGTTCATGCAGCAGGCTCTTTTGCTCGCGCAAGAAGCCTCGTCACTCGGAGAGGTCCCAGTCGGCGCAGTCGCAGTGCTCGATGGAAACGTCGTAGGCACTGGCTTCAACCGCCGCGAGATGGACCGCAATCCTTTTGCACACGCGGAAATGTTGGCTCTCGAGGCTGCCGCCAAGGCTGTGAATGCCTGGCGGCTGACGGGCATTACGTTGTATGTGACTCTGGAGCCGTGTGCCATGTGCGCCGGCGCGTTGGTTCAATCCCGAGTCACCCGGCTTGTTTTTGGAACGCAGGACCCCAAGGCCGGTGCCGTAGGTTCGCTGTACAATCTGGCCGAGGAGCCCCGACACAATCACCGGCTCCTCGTGACAAGCGGGATCCTGGCGGACGAGAGCCGCCTGCTTCTCAAGACGTTCTTCGAGCGCTTGCGCGCGAAGCGACGTGACAACTGAATACTGGAGAGCTGGCCGAGTGGTCGAAGGCACCTGACTCGAAATCAGGCGTACCGGCAACGGTACCGTAGGTTCGAATCCTACGCTCTCCGCTGCAGCTGTGTTGGAGAGGTGGCCGAGCGGTTGAAGGCGCACGCCTGGAACGCGTGTATATCTGAAAGGGTATCGTGGGTTCGAATCCCACCCTCTCCGTTTCTGTTGTTGTCGAATGAAAGCTTTGTGGTCGGGACAACGTGGGGGCGCGAACCCCGCCAGGTCCGGAAGGAAGCAACGGTAGCGTACCTTCGCGTGTGTCCCGGCCGTTCTTGTCTGGAAGGGCCGATTCCCACCTCGGGAATCGGCCCTTCTGCTTTTGCGGGCTACGGCAGCGCGGTGCCGCGCAGCGCTCAATCGCGCGCCAGCACCGTCTCCCGCCCCACCTCTCGAACCACATGGAAGCCCGCGGCCTGGAGCTCCGGCAGCGCACGCTTCTCGAACGTCACGGCGCGGTTGAAGGCGGGGTCGCGGATGGAGGCCTGGAAGGCCGCGTCCTGAGGCCAGTCGCACGTGCGCCAGGGGATGTTCTTCCCGATGTAGAAGAACCCGCCCGCGCCCCACAGGCCCTCATTGACGATGAGCAGCCCCCGAGCGCCGTCTCGCGTCGCCGCGACGATGGCCCGGAACTGGTCCGCGCGCAGGTCATCCGGAGGAAAGCCCTCCGCGTTGGCCATGCCCAAGACGACGGCCAGCACGCCGAGTCCCCACCGCAGGGACTGTCGCTGACGCGTGACGATGAAGTCCGCCACTCGCGGGGCGGCGGCCAGCAACACCAGCACCAGCGCGGGATAGAGGAAGCGCACCTCCTTGTGCGGCGTGGACAGCAGGATGGCGACATAGGCGAGCGCGCAAGCCAGGGGGAGCGAGACGGCTCGCGAGCGACGCAACGCGAGCAACCCCAGCGGCACCGCGGCCCAGCCCCACACCGGCACGGAGTTGAGGATGGGCTTCAAATAGTAGTCGGGCGGGGCCGCCCCGAAGTTCGCCGCAGCTCCGTCTGACAGGACGTTGAAGCGCGCGTACGCCAAGAACGAGTGGAAGGGCGAGCCCCACGTGGCCGCGTCGAGCGCTCCCAGTGCGACGGCGACACCCGCGCCGCCCAGGCAGGCAAAGGCAAGCACCCGCCAACGCCGCGCCACCACCAGCCACAGCAGCGCCGCCACCACGAAGACGCCCGAGGGGTAGCGCGCCACCACCGCCAACCCCAGCGCCAGTCCCCCCACGAGTCCTGCGCGGGCAGGCCGCGAGTCTCGGCGGTCGAGCGCCTCCATGGCCACGAGCAGGAAGGACGCCGACAGCGACTCGGCCATGGTGCGACCCGCGAAGACGAGCACCGGGCCATAGAGGCCGAGCATCAGGGTCGCGAGCCAGCCCCCCGTCGCTCCCGCGCGACTCTCCGCGAAGCGGTACACGGCCGACAAGCTCCAGGCATGAAGCGCCCACTGAGGCACCGCCACCAGCGCGCGATATGCCACCGGGTGCGTGAGCCCCAGCAAGTCCGCGAGGCGCAGGCAGCCGGCCACCACGAGGGGCGCGGCCCAGTTGCGCAAGCCCTGTTGCCACTCCCACGCCATGACGCCGTACCCGTGCACGCGCCACCAGCCCGGCTCGAGCACCTGGTACACCTCGTCCGGATGGATGCGCCCCAACTGGGCCACCGCCAGCAGCGCGGGGACCAAGGCCACCGCGGCGAGCAGCCACCCCTGAAGCTCGGACAGCGCCGATGGCGCCTCACGCACCTCCGAGGCAGCAGGAGGCAGGGCGCGCGGCTCGGCGGAGACGGACTCGGGTGCGGTGGCGTTCACGGGCGGCGGTGACTCTCTCCGCCCCTCCGTCCGGGTGCAAGCCGCACCGTGTTTGTCCGTCCGCCCTCCAGTCATGTAGGAACAGGAGGAAAACCCGGAGAAAGCATATGCCAGACGTCATCGTGGTGGGCGCAGGACACAACGGACTTGTCACCGCGGCGATGCTGGCGAAACGGGGCCTGTCCGTCACGGTCCTGGAGGAGAAGGACACCGTGGGTGGCGCGTGCAAGACGGAGTACCCGTTCCGCAGCGCGCCCAAGCTGGGGGTGTCCACCGGGGCCTATCTGCTCGGGCTGATGCCACCGGAGCTGCTGAGCGAGTTGGAGCTGGACCTGCCGCTCAAGCGCCGCGACCCGCACTACTTCCTGCCCACCATGGACCGGCGCTATCTGCTCTTCGGCTCGGACGAGCGGGAGCTGGAGCGGCAGTTCCGTGAGTTCTTCTCCGAGGCGGACTGGCTCGCCAACCAGGCGATGAACGCGGAGCTGGCGGCCCTGCGCGAGGATGTGGCCCCGGCGTGGCTCCTTCCGCCGCTCTCCATCGAGGAGACGGCCGAGCGGTACATCCGCCCTGCCCTGCGGCACGCGTTCGTGCGGCTGTGTCGGGGCTCGGCGCGCGAGTACCTGGACCGCTTCGGCTTCAAGTCGGACTTCGTCAAGGCGATGTACGCGGTGACCGACGCGTTCTCCGGCCTGGACGGCGGCTACGACACGCCGGGCACGGGCATGAACCTGCTGGTCCACAACATGTGCCGGCTGCCGGGCAGCGGTGGCACGTGGATGATTGTCGGCGGCGGCATGGGCACCGTCACCCAGCAGATCGCTCGGGTGGCGCGCAAGTACGGCGCCGAGCTGCGCACGGGCGCGAAGGTGGCCTCGGTGCGCGTGGACAACGGCGTGGCCAAGGGCGTGGTGCTGGAGAACGGCGAGGAGCTGTCCGCGAAGGTCGTCGTGTCCAACGGCGACCCGTTCCGCACCCTGCGACTGCTCTCCTCCACCGCGGTGCCTTCCGACTACCGCGCCCAGGTGGAAGCGATGGCCGCGCCCGGCACCACGTTCAAGGTGAACCTGTGCCTCAAGGGCCTGCCGCGCTTCACCTGCCTGCCCGAGGACCGGGGCCAGTTCGGTCCCACCATCCACCTGCTCCCGCAGGAGGACGACGTGCTGGGCGCCCTGGCGCGAGGCTACGCCGAGACGAAGGCGGGCCGGCTCTCCGAGTTCCCCTCCATCGAGTGGTATGTGCACACCACGGTGGACCCGTCCCTGCGCGACGAGGAGGGGCACCACAACTCCGCGCTGTTTGTGGAGTGGGTGCCGCACACGCTCGCGGGCACCACGTGGGAGAAGGAGGAGGCGCGCTACGTCCAGCACCTGTTGTCCATCTGCGACCAGTTCGCCCCGGGGACGAGCGACCTCGTGCAGGAGTACTTCGCGCTCACGCCGCCGAAGATTGAGCAGCACTTCGGCATCACCCACGGCCACATCCACCATGTGGACAACAAGCGGGGCTTCAACGACCGCCTGCCCTACGAGACGCCGGTGCAGGGCCTGTACTTCTGCAGCGCGGGCTGCCATCCGGCCGGAAGCGTCATCGGCGCCGCGGGCCACAACGCCGCCAACGTCGTCCTGCAGGCGCTCGGACGGTGAGTGAACGGGGCGGGCCCGGCATGCACATGGATCATTTCCGCCAGCATGTTTAGATGCCCGCCCCCATGAGCTACCTCGTCCTCGCGCGCAAATGGCGCCCGCAGAAGTTCGATGACATGACCGGCCAGGAGCACGTGGTCCGGACCATCGGGAACGCCATCAAGATGGACCGGGTCGCGCACGCGTACCTGTTCTGCGGACCTCGCGGCGTGGGGAAGACGACGGCGGCCCGGCTGCTCGCCAAGGCGCTCAACTGCGAGCAGGGGCCCACGGCCACGCCGTGTGGCACCTGCCGCGCGTGCACGGAGATCGCCGCGGGCACCAGCGTGGATGTGGCGGAGATCGACGGGGCCTCGAACAACGGCGTCGAGAACGTCCGTGAGATTCGCGAGAACGCCAAGTACCTGCCGCAGCGAGACCGCCACAAGATCTACATCATCGACGAGGTCCACATGCTCTCCGGGGCGGCGTTCAACGCGCTCCTGAAGACGCTGGAGGAGCCGCCCGGGCACGTGAAGTTCATCTTCGCCACCACCGAGGCGCACAAGCTCCCGGACACCATCCTCTCGCGCTGCCAGCGCCACAACTTCCGCCGCATCTCGGCGGCGCGGATGCTCCAGCGACTCAAGGAGATCTGCCAGGCCGAGGGCGCGGGCATCTCGGATGCGTCGCTGTCCATGGTGGTGCGCCAGTCCGAGGGCGGCATGCGTGACGCCCTCAGCTTGTTGGATCAGATCCTCGCCTCGTGCGGCCCCAACCCGACCGACGAGGCCGTGGCCGAGGCCATGGGCGCCATCGACCGCACGGTGGTGCAGGACTTCGCCGAGGCGATGGTCCGCAAGGACGCCAAGCGCGTGCTGGAGCGCGTGGAGGAGGTCTTCAATCGCGGGCTCGACCTCAAGCGGCTCGCGGAGGAGTTGGCGCTTCAGCTGCGCCACCTCTTCGTCACCAAGGCCCTGGGCGAAGCCCCCGCGGAGTTGTCCGAGTCCGAGCAGAAGTCCCTGCTGGCGCTCGCCAAGGAAGCGGACACCGCGCAGCTGTCGCGGTTGTTCGATGTGGTGCACGGCTGCATCTGGGACGTGTCTCGCGCGGCCCAGCCGAGGCTCGCGCTGGAGATGGCGCTGCTCAAGGCCATCCAGCTGTCGCCGGCCGGCTCCATCCCGGAGCTGCTCGCCCGCGTGGACCGACTCGCCGCCAAGGCCGATTCCGGAGCGTCCGGAGGTCGCTCCGGCCCCGCGAACTTTCGCGCCTGAGCGCCCCTCGGAATCCCGCTCCGCTCCGCCCCATCACGAGAGCAGCACGCCGCCTGGGCCACAGGCCCGTAGCGGAATTGCGCCCGCATCCCCGTCGCACAGCGCGGGGAGTGCGCGCGAGCCCGCGGCCATGCCATCGCCGACGAGCAGCGGCACGGCACAGCCCCTTGGCGTTTCCGACACGGGAGATGCTCCGCGTGGCCCGCGACCTTCGGGAGACGGCGACGCACGTCCCCCCGCGCCTTCGTTCGCAAGCGGTGACGCGCACACCGCTCAGCATTCCGGCCAACCTGCGCCTTCGTTCGCGGGCGGTGACTTGCGAGCGGCAACACCGCCGCCTTCGGGCCAGAGCGAAGCTCGGCACGCCTCCGCGCCGTCGGCCGAAAGAGCCCCCCCCGCCCCTCAGTCCTCGCCGAGCAGCACCGAGCCCCACGCGCCCTCGTTCGCGGATCCGCGTAGCGCGCCGCGCCCAGACTCGGTCATGGAGGACTTGCCGCCGTCGGCCGCGCGTCCTCTGTCATTCCTGAAGAATGGCGGGGCGGGCACCCCGCCCTCGGCGACGTCGAACATCCCCGCAGGAGTTCCACAGCCGCGCCCACCCGGCCCCGCGATGGACGATCTGCCTGCGTCGGCCGCGCGCCCGCTGCCCTTCCTCGGCAACGGTGCAGCCACGCCTGGCGCACCCGAGAGCCGGCCTCCAGCGTCGCCACCGGAGATGGCGGACCCTCATCCCGGCTCGCGCCCGCTCTCCTTCCTGCGCAATGGCGCTGCGGGCACTCCGCCCACCGCTCCTGGCGCACCCGAGCCTCGCCCTCCAGCTTCGGCACCGGAGATGGCGGACCCTCCTCCTCCGGGCTCGCGTCCGCTCTCCTTCCTGCGCAATGGCGCTGCGGGCACTCCGCCCACCGCTCCTGGCGCACCCGAGCCTCGCCCTCCAGCTTCGGCACCGGAGATGGCGGACCCTCCTCCTCCGGGCTCGCGTCCGCTCTCCTTCCTGCGCAATGGCGCTGCGGGCACTCCGCCCACCGCTCCTGGCGCGGACACTCGCCCCTCCCCCACCGCTCCCGTGGGGGCTTCGCCGCTCGCTCGCGCTCCTGGGCCCGTCACAAGCCCGACCGCAGGCAACACTCCGCTCACGCGTCCGGCAGAGTCCGCGCCCACCGTGCGCGTGACCAACGTGCGGCGTCCGGAGCCCTCGGGGCCTCCCGAGCCTCCGTTCCCCACGGAAGACGACGCCCGACTGTTCGCGGAGGAAGGCTCGGCCGAGGGGTGTGCCTCGGGTGAGTGCCTCCCCGCTCCCGAGCCGGAAGCCCCCGAGCCGGAACCCGACCCCGTTGCCCCTGCGCCTCGCGTCGGGAACGGGCGCGACAACCCCAACCTCTCGCTGCCCGAGCGGTGGCGCGCCGCGGTGGAGAGCGTGAAATCCGCGTCGCCTCGCCACGGCGCGGCGCTCGCCAACGGCCGCATGCAGTCCATGCGCGCCGGGGAGATCATCCTGGGCTTCGCGCCTCAGGCCGGGTTCCACAAGAACGCCGTCACGTCTCCCTCGGGAAAGAGCACCGTCGACGCGGCCCTGGCCGACCACTTCGGCCGGCCGGTCAAGCTCACCATCCAGGACATCGCCGCCGAGCCGAACGGGGGCTCGCTGAGCATCGCCGAGCAGGATGCCCAGAGCCGAGCGGCCCATGAGAAGAGCACGGAGGGCAAGGTGCGGAATCACCCCTCGGTGCGCGCCGTGCTCCGGCTGCTGGGGGGCGAAATCGAACACATCCAGGTCCTGGAAGCCGCGCGCCCTGCAGCCACCCCGTTGAGCGACACTCCGGAGGAGAGCCCCTGACAACCCCCGCGCGCAACGGTAGGGTGCGCGTCACAGTCCCATGTCCGAGCGGGGCCATGCCGGCGCCCGCTCCCACGTCCGCGGACCGAGGAAGCACATGCCTGGCATCGATTTGAACTACTTCATCCGGCAGGCGAACAAGCTGACGGAGAAGATCGAAGAGCGGAAGAAGCAGCTGGCGGACGAGACCGTCGAGGCCAAGGCCGGCGAGGGCCGCGTCACGGTGGTCGCCAACTGCGTGCAGGAGATCCGCAGCATCAAGATCGACAAGTCCGCCATCGACCCGAACGACCCGTCGATGCTCGAGGACCTCATCACCGCCGCCGTGAACGCCGCCCTGGCAAGCAGCCGCCAGCACATGCAGAGCGAGCTGGCCAAAATCTCCGGCGGCGTCAAGATCCCCGGCATTAACTAAGGCCGGATGACGCCCGATCCGCTCAATCGACTCGTCGCGCAGCTCGCGAAGCTCCCGGGCATCGGCGAGAAGACGGCCCAGCGCCTCGCGTTCCACATCCTGCGCGCGCCCGGCGAGTACGCCGTCGACCTGTCGCAGGCCATCCGCGAGGTGAAGGAGAAGGTGCACCTGTGCACGCGCTGCTTCTCCCTCACCGACTCGGAGCTGTGCGGCTTCTGCCGTGACTCGCGCCGCGAGGAGCGCTCGCTGTGCGTGGTGGAGACCTTCGCCGACTTGATGGCGCTGGAGCGCACCCGTGAGTTCAAGGGGCGCTACCACGTCCTGCACGGCGTGCTGTCCCCACTGGAAGGCGTGGGCCCCGAGCAGCTTCGCATCAAGGAACTGCTCGAGCGCCTCAACGACAGCCGGGTGGAGGAGATCATCCTCGCCACCAATCCGGACGTGGAAGGTGAAGCCACCGCGCTCTACCTGACGCGCTTGCTCAAGCCGATGGGTCTGCGCCTCACCCGCATCGCCCAGGGCCTGCCCATGGGCGGCGACCTGGAGTTCGCGGACCAGGCCACCCTGGCCAAGGCGCTCTCCGCCAGACGCGACCTCTGAGGCACGTGCCCGCTCTCGACCGAGAGCGGGCGCCTACTGCGTCACCCGCCAGGAGAACGGCATCATCACCGTGACCTCCTGGTCGCGGTGAGCCGGGAAACGCAGCCGCTGCGCCTGCGACTCCAGGCACCGTCCCACCTCGGTCGAAGCCAGCGGGCCCTTCGTGTCCGCGGTCACCTTCCCCGACGAGACGATTCGAAGCTGGACCTGCACCTCGCCCTGGCTGGCGGGAAGGTCCGCCTTGAAGCGCTCGAAGCACGAGGTGATGCGCGAGCGCCCACCCGACACGACACGCTGGATGTCCTCGATGCCCAGCGTCACCAGCTTCACGGGACGAGCCGCGCCCTTCGGAGTGGGAGTCGGAGCAGTCGTCCCCGTGTCCGTCGCGAACGCCACTGAACCCGGAGTTCCCGAGCCAACCGCGGGAACCGCCACCTTGTCCGGCTCCGTCGGAGTCGAGCCCGCAGGAGCCACGGCCGTCCCCGGCGCCGTCGTCCCGTCCGACGGAGGACCGGCAGTGTCCGATGGCGTCGGCGCGGCCCCCACCGCCGGAGCTGTCTCGGGGAAATGAGCCGTCGCCGGGTTCACCGCGGGAGTCGAAGGCGGAACCGGCGCGGCCGTCACGACAGCTGGACTGACAGGCTGCGCGTCACCCGGTGCCCATGCGCGCGCCGCCACGAACGCACCGCCCGCGAGCACCAGTCCACCCACCAAGCCCACGGCCAACGAGCGCCATCGCCGCGGCGCGGGAGCAATCTCCACGGGCCCGGAGCGAGTGGGCGTTCCCGGCGCCTTCTCCGATTCCGCCGTGACCGGAGGCACCCACGGCCGCCCCTGGACGGTGGCGCCATCCCCCGCGCCCGTCCGTGCAGGAACGGGAGCAACCGGAGGCGCGACGACGGGTGCCGCGGGCTGCGGCAGTCCCTCCGCCGGGTGCGAGACGTTCAGCGTCGCCAGCGTGGGGATGCGGGTGCGCTCGGTGAAGCGCTCCTCGCCGAAGTGCGAACGCAGGAACGCCGCGAGGGTCGTCGGTACGCCCGTGGCCCTGAGGTATTCGGCGAGGAAGATCTCCAGGTCCTGCGCGAACTCCTCGGCGGTGGCGTAGCGGTCATCGCGCTGGCCCGCCATGGCCTTGAGGATGATGGCCTCCAGGACCTCGGGCAGGTCCGCGCGCAGCTTCCTCGGAGGCTCGAACTCGGCGCGCGTCAGCGCGTTGAGGACGGCAAGGTCGTTGTCACGCGCGAAGGGCCGCACATGCGTGACGGCCTCGTACAGGCTGACGCCGAGCGCGAAGATGTCCGCGCGGCGGTCCACCTCCAAGCCCTGGGCCTGCTCCGGGGCCATGTACATGTACTTGCCCTTCACCACGCCGGTGCGCGTGTGCACCAGTCGCGACTCGGCCTTGGCGATGCCGAAGTCCAACACCTTCACCTGTCCCTGGTAGGTCAGGTACAGGTTCGAGGGCGAGATGTCCCGGTGCACCACGTGCAGCGACTGGCCCTGCTCGTTGGTGAACTCGTGCGCGTGGTGCAGGCCGTGCGCCGCGTCGATGAGCACGCGCAGCACCACAGGGAGCGGCACGTACTGACGACGGCGACCCGCGAGCCGCAGCGTCGTGGAGAAGTCCTCGCCCGCGAGGTACTCCATGCAGATGTAGTAGCAGCCGTCCGTGAACCCCAGCTCGTGGATCTGGATGATGTTCGGATGGGAGAGCTTGGCCGCGAGCCGCGCCTCGTCTCGAAACATCTCCACGAAGTCGGGGATGTTAGAGAGGTGCGGCAGCATGCGCTTGATGACGACGTTGCGCTCGAAGCCGTCGGTGCCGAGCAGCTTGGCGAGGAAGATCTCCGCCATCCCGCCCTCGGCCAGCTTCCGCACGAGCACGTACTGGCCATAAGGCCGCAGCAGGGGCGTGTCGGACGCGCCGGAGTTCTCCGGAATGGGGACGGTGGGCTGGGGGGGTGACATCGCCTCAGGGCCCTCGCTGTTTCAGGGTGCGCACCGTTTGAACCACCGGGACACCGGGACGACTCATCTTAAACACCAGCATCGGCGGCGTTCCCATTGGGACCGACCAGATATCGAACCGGTGCTTCCCGTCCAGCGTCACCGGACGTCCGTTGATGGACAGGTGCGCATCCACCGGGGCCACACCCGTCGCGTGAATCTTCGCCGCTGTCGGCTGGCCGTTGCGGGGCGACTCGATGACCAGCTCCTGCACGGAGTTGTCGTAGACCAGCTCCAGCTTGTTCATCCGTCCACCCTGGAGCGCCGCGCCCGCCGAGGACATCGGCGTCACGGACCACAGGTAGCTGCCCTCGCGCAGTGCGCCCGCGTCCAGCGCGGCGTGCGTATCCGTCACCGTGCGCTCGGCGACAGGGGTGGACAGCTCGCCCACGCGGTAGACCGCGACGCGGTAGCTCGCCGCGCGCGCCTCCGCGCCGTAGGTGAACGTCACGGCTGGAGGCTTGTCCTGGTAGAAGATGGTCGTCTTCTCGGGGCCCTCGGGCACCACGTTACGCAGCCGCGCCAACTCCTTGGGAGGATCCTCCGGAGCGAAGCGCGCGCTGCCCGCCGACACCTGCGTCCCGTCCGACTTGCGCACCCGCCAGTACAGCGCGCCCCGCGCCGGAGCCGCCACGTTGACGAAGGGCTGATGCACCAGGCCCGTCAGGACCGGCCGCGTGAAGGCCGAGTCCTGCGCCACCTCCACCACCGCATCCCCCGTGCCCTCCCAGGTGAGCGCCACCTGGGCCAGTCCCTTGTGGAACACCTCGCCGTTGTCGCCAGGTGCCAGCTCCATCGCGGCCCGCTCCAGCAACTCCACCCGAGGTGCCGCCGTGCCCGCGGACTCCACCGTGGCGCGCTCCCCCGCGCGCAGCGGCTGCCGGGCCTCGCCACGCACGAGGGTGACATCCCCCGCCTGCGCCTCCACGAGCAGCCCCGACGCCGTCCGCTGCACCGCGAGCCGAGCCGCGCCGGATCCCTCCAGCGACAAGTGGGGCAGCACCACCCGACTCGACCGCCCCGCGGCCAGCTGCAACCCGAGCGTGCCCTTGCGCAAGTCCAGCCGGGTCTCATCCGAAGTGCCGCCCTGCCCCGCGCCCTCGAGCACCGCCTCCGAGCCCGAGGTGAGCGACAGCAGTGACGCGCTGTCTTGCAGCGACAGCACCGCCGTGCCGCTGCGCACGCGAACCCCGTCGCCCGCGGCCAGCACCTCGCCATCTTTGCGAACCCAGCGCCACCGCGCCGAGCCCTTCGACTTCACCTCCGCGCGCCCAGACGTCGTTCGCAGCGTCACGGAGATGGGCGCCAGCTCAACGACGCGAGAGGCGCGCCCCACCACCTCCGCGCGCCCCGAGGCGACCTCCACGGACTCGCCCGCGTCAGCCTTCAGCGTCTGGCCATCCTTGGAGACGAACTCGATGGCGCCCAGCTTCACCTCGACGTGCGCGGCGTCCTCGGCCACGCGCACGCTCACCTCGCTCGGCTCCGAGCCCACTCGCGTGAGACCGAAGGGCGTGAGGATGCTCAACGCGACCCGCGTCGGAGCTGGGCCTCCCGAACCGGAGCCCGCACCCGCGCCAGCCGACGCCGGGACGCGCGACAGCACCACGCCGCGCGCCACCGTCAGCACGATGCCCTGCGCGTCCGAGCCCAGCGCGAACCGCGCATCCGAGCCCACCTCCACCGTGTGCCCGTCCGCGAAGCGCACCGTGGCCTTGCCATCCGCCCCGGTCTCCACCGCGTCCCCGGCGAACAGAGCGCCCGCGACCGCCGGGCCCGTCCTCCCCGCGCGTGACAGCCGCACATCACCTGTCACACCATCCAACTGAGCCAGCGCCACGGCGGTGCCCGCCTCCACGGGAGCAGCGGCGGCCACGGGAGCACTCGCGGGTGGAGGCGGCGTCTCCGGATCGCCACAGCCCGAGGCGACCACCAGGGACAACATCAGGACGCGCGCGGATTTCACCGGGCCCTCGGGAGGAGATCGACGTTGAAGATGGCCCGCTCGCCGTCGCGCAGCATGACGCTCTTGCTCTGGGGCCGGTGCCCCGGCGCGGAGATGATGATGCGGTACGTCCCGCCGCGAACTCGGACGGAGAAGGCACCTGTCTTGTCGGCCCGCGTGCGGACACGCGCCTGCGGAATCGCGAGCGTCGCGACGAGCGGACGGCCTCCCCGCGTGCTGCGCACCTGACCTGTGAGGGTGGCCAGCTCGCCCGTCTTGCGCTCCACCGAGAGCGCCACGGCCAGCTCGGCCTGCTGCCCCGCCACGATGACCGCCGCGTCCTCCACGGGACGGAAGCCCGGCACCACCACCGCGACCGCCACGGGCCCAGGGGCAAGTCCCTCGATGTTCGCCTTGCCGGACACATCCGCGCGCGCCTTGACGGTGCCCACCGCCACCCGCGCCTCCGGCAGTGGCGCCCCCGTCGCAGCGTCCACCACCGTCACCCGCAGACTGCCCATCACCGGAGCAGGCTTCTGCGCTCGGACCTCCAGCTCCGCGCGTCCGCCCGCCACCACCTGCGCGCGCGCCTCGGCCTCCTCATGGCCCTCCACCTGGACGCGCGCCAGCACCTCACCCACCGGAAGCTCGGTCGCATCCACCCGACCCTCGGCATCCGCCGCGACGGGCTCCCGGGCCTCGCCGCCCACGACGAGCGTCACCCGAGCCCCCGCGAGCGGAGCGCCCGTCGCCGCGTCCACCACCCGCAGCGCCAAGGCCCCGCGTGCATCCAGCACCGGCTCGGCCGAGGCCTCCCGCGCGGGTGAATCCGCCTCCCAGGTGAACTCCAGAGCCGCCCCCACCCGACGCAGGCGCTGCTCGGAGCGCGTCACCTCCGCGAGCGTCACCGTGTCGCGTACCTGCTGGAAGTCCAGCACCAGGGTGCCAGCCCAACCGCGAGCGCGCTTCAGCGGCACCAGCAGCGCGCCACCCACCGCGTAGCCCGAGGCCGTGGCCTTCGCCCCGGAGGCATCGCTCGCGGAGAGCGTCAGCGGAACCTCGCCGCGTCCCTCCAGACGCAGCCCCGCCGGCAGCGGAACCAACACGCGCCCACCGACCAACGCGGCGTGCCGGATGCCGCGCGCCAACTCAGGAGACTCCGCCCCGGCGAAGAGCGGGAGCTGCGAGTACCCATAGCCCGCGCCCACCTCCAACCGGACCGGCCCCAGCAGCGCACGCACCCGAGGCCCCACCGAGGCCCGCCACAGGCTGCCCCCCGTGACGCGCGTCCCCTCTGCCTTCAGATCGAACGCCTCCCGCTGCACGCTCGCCCACGCCCCCAACCAGGAGCCCACCCACCCGGTCGCCTGCGCCGACACATCATTCGGCGTCATGCCGTCATAGGTGAGCCCCGGCCCTACATCGGACTGCTGGCCCTGGCGCAGCGAGAGCCCATAACGGAGGCGGAGCGAGGCATGCTCCGGGGCTCCTGAGGACTGCGCGAACGCAGCAGGGGCGATCGCGACGAGCGCGAGCAGGAGCGGGACGATGGCGGACGGGCGGCTCGGGCGAGGCAAGGCCCGGCGGAGTATAGAGAAGGCCGTGAACGCACCCAAACCCGAGGCACGAGGTAACCCCGCGTTCCGCGCCAGGACCCACCGGGCCGGGTGTGGGGCCTGGACTCCGACCGGGCGCGCCGGTCCCGGATCCAGGAACCCGCACGGATCACGGCTGGCTTCTTGCTGGAGTGGAACTGCTTTGCTAAGCATGCCGACGGTCGGTAGCGCCTCGTCTAACCTCCGGGATTCACTCCAGAAACATCGGAGCGCCGCCGTGAGCGGGGCGAGCGAACGCTGAGGAGCGCATACGCCCATGGGCACGCAACTGGTGATGTACGAAGAGGAGTTCACCAAGATCAACGCGGTTTGCGACCGACTTACCAAGGACGCGAACGCGAAGGTCGTCTTCCTCGTCGACAAGAACGGCCAGCTCATCTCCTCCGCAGGCCAGACGCAAAACATCGACACGACGTCACTGGCGTCGCTGACGGCGGGCAATGTCGCGGCCATGGGTGGACTCGCCAAGCTGATTGGGGAGAACGAGTTCCCCAACCAGTTCCATGAAGGAGCGAAGGACTCGCTCTACATGACCATTGTCGGCAGCAGGGTGGTTCTGGTTGTCATCTTCGACAACCGGACGAGCCTCGGTCTGGTCCGCCTGCGCATCAAGAAGGCCAGCGACGAGCTGACCAAGATCTTCGAGAGCCTGGTGAAGAAGACGGACAGCCCCGGAGCCGGTTCGCCGTTCGCCGAGATCTCCGACGACGATATCGACAACCTCTTCAGCGAGTAACCCGGGAAGCCATGTCCTTCATCAATTACTCATCCCGCGAAATCAACTGCAAGATTGTCTATTACGGGCCGGGACTCTGCGGGAAGACGACCAACCTTCAGTACATCTACAACAAGACTGCCGCGGACACGAAGGGCAAGCTCATCTCGCTCTCCACGGAGACGGACCGCACGCTCTTCTTCGACTTCCTGCCGCTGTCGCTCGGTGAGATCCGCGGCTTCAAGACGCGCTTCCACCTGTACACGGTGCCGGGTCAGGTCTTCTACGACGCCAGCCGCAAGCTCATCCTCAAGGGCGTGGACGGCGTGGTGTTCGTCGCGGACAGCCAGATCGAGCGCATGGAGGCCAACATGGAATCGTTGGAGAACCTCCGCGTGAACCTGGCCGAGCAGGGCTACGACCTGAACAAGATTCCGTACGTCATGCAGTACAACAAGCGGGACCTCCCCAACGCGGTGACGGTGGAGGAGATGCGCAAGGCGCTCAACCCGCGCATGATTCCGGAATACCAGGCGGTGGCACCCACGGGGGTCGGTGTGTTCGACACGCTCAAGGCGGTCGCCAAGCTGGTGCTTACCGAACTTCGTAAGGGCGGCTGATTCCTGGGAGGACGAGACATGCCCTCCCCTCCGGGCGACCCGCCGGAAAGGATGGTATGACCACATGCCGCCAGGCTGGGCCGCTTTCAGAGGTCGCACCGTGCGTGTCGCTTCCGCCTCTCTCCGTCTCCTCGCGCTCCTGAGCGCCACCCTGTGCGTGCCAGCGCTGGCGCAGGAGTCGGCCGCCTCGCCTCCTCCCGGCGCGGCGGCAGCGCCCGCGGCGCCCGCGCCTTCGCCCACGTCAGCGGCTCCCGCCTCGGCGGTGGCCGCGCCGCAGACGGCGGACGAGGCCTTCAACACCCGCGTGAAGACGCTGGAGGAGCAGGTCGTCGACCTGAAGGAGAAGATCTACCGCTCCAAGGCGCGCCTGCTGTTGCTCCAAGAGACCGTGCTGGGAGGCGACCTCTCCATGGGCGCCCGCGCGGTCGTCATCCACAAGAACGAGATGGGCAACTCCTTCTTCCTGGAGTCCGTCGCGTATGCGTTGGATGGCGCGCCCATCTTCACCCAGGTGGACAGCAAGGGAGACCTCGACAAGCGCAAGGAGCTGGAGGTCTTCAACGGCCGCATCGTGCCGGGCCAGCATCAGATCGCCGTGCGGCTGGTGTACCGCGGCAACGGCTACGGCGTGTTCAACTACCTGGAGGGCTACAAGTTCAAGGTGCAATCCAGTTACACCTTCAACGCGGAGGCGGGGAAGGTGACCACCGTGAGCGTGGTCGGCCTGGAGAAGGGCGGCCTCACCACGGACATGAAGGACCGTCCGGCGGTGCGCTACGACCTCCAGGTCGCGCGCGACACGGCGAAGAAGGCCCCGCCTCCGGATACGTCCAGCCCTCCGGTGCCGGCGACCACCACCTCCGAGCCGAAGTAGGGGGACGCTCGTCGTGACCGCGTCGCTCCGCGCCCTCGCCCTCTCGGCCGCCCTGTTGGGTCCCTCCGCCGCGTCCGCCGCGGACCGGCCCTACTCCGGCCCCTCCGCCACGCAGCTTGAGCAGGTGGACGGACAGCTCCGAGGCGCCGAGGAGAACCTGCGCTTCGTGGAGACGCAGTTCACCCTGCGCCCCGAGCCCAGCGACGAGGACTCGCGCACGCGCCGCTTCTCCGACGGCGAGATTCAGTACCTCCTCGGAGACTGGGCCGCCGCGTCCGTCCTCTTCTACGACCTCATCAGCGAGCCGCGCTTCAAGGCGAGCCCCCACTACGAAGACGCGCTCTTCTATCTGTCGGACTCGCTCTTCCAGCAGAAGAACTACATCGGCGCGCGGGTGTACCTGCGCGAGCTGCTGTCGCGCCCCAACATCTCCGTCGCCCGCTTCAAGGACGCCCTCTCCCGCTTCCTCGCGGTGGCCGGGCGCCTCAATCAGTACGACGGCATCGACGGCTACGTGGAGCAGGCGCGGAAGCTGTCGGGCGGACAGCTCACGCCGGACATCGCGTACATCTACGCGCGCTGGACCTTCAAACGCACGGACCTGCCGGATGCCGAGCGCATCTCGCGCACGCGCGAGGCGTTCACGCCCCTGGCCGAGGCGCCCGGCCCGTTCCGCGCGCAGGCCGTCTACCACCTGGGCGTCGCATCCGTGCAGGCCGGAGACATCGCCAACGCCATCGGGTGGTTCCAGCAGCTCTTGCCCGCGCCGCCCGCCGCGCCGGGAAAGCAGCCCGCCGTGGCGCCCCCCGCGCCGCTGGTGTCCACCAACATGGCGGACGCGGACTCGCGCCGCATCCATGACCTGGCGCTCTTGTCGCTGGGGCGGCTGCTCTACGAATCGGGCCGCTACGACGAGGCGTTGGACCGCTACGGGCAGGTGCCGCGCGACAGCGAGTCGTTCCCGGAGTCCCTCTACGAAATCGCCTGGACGCACGTGCGCAAGGGCGACTTCCAGAAGGCGAAGGACGCCACGGACATCCTGCTGCTGGTGGCGCCCGACTCTCAGCTCGCGCCCGAGGCGCAGATCCTCCAGGGCACGCTGCTCCAGAAGCTGCACAAGTACAGCCAGGCGCTGGAGACCTACGACGGCGTCGTCAGCACCTACGCTCCGGTGCGAGACCAGATGGACGCGCTCCTGCGCGTGAACCACGACCCCGTCTCCTACTTCGACAACCTGCTCGCGCGCGGCGACCGGTTGATGGACGTGAACGCGCTCTTGCCTCCGCTGGCGCTCAAGTACGCGTCCACGCAGAAGGAAGTGGCCGGCGCGCTCAGGATGGTGAGCGACATCGACAGCGGCCGGAAGGGCGCGGGCGAGGCGCAGGCCATCGCGGACCGCATCCTCTCGGCGCTCGACTCTCGCGGCCTGGAGACGTTCCCCGAGCTGCAGGAAGGCTACACGCGCGCCGACGCGGTGGAGACCGCGCTCACGCACGCCGAGCAGTCCCTGGTGCAGTTGGAGTCCTCGCTGGTGGAGGGCCGACTGACTGGTGACGAACTGCAGCGCCTCGCGGCCGCCCGCGCCGAGCGCGAGGCCCTGCGCGTGCGCTTCGCCTCGCTGCCCACCACGCAGAAGGAGCTGGAGGAGCGGCGCCGGCGCATGCAGTCCCGCGTGGACGAGGTGGACCGCGAGGCCTTCCGGCTCGGCTACGAGCTGCAGAGCCTCAACGCCATCGCCATGGCGGTGCGCAAGTGGGTGGACGACACGCGGCGCGACCGCAAGACGACCCCCGACGAGGAGCGCGAGTTCCTCGTCCAGCTCCAGGGCGAAGCGGAGACGCTGTCCGAGCTGAAGTCGGACCTGGACAAGACGCGCCGCCAGCTGGCGGACGAGCGCAACTCGGTGGACACGTCCCTGGCCGGGGAGGCCACCATCCGCACCCGCTACGCCGAGGCGCTCGTGCACGAGCACGACCTGCTGCTCGCGGGCGAGGGGCGGCTGCCCGAGGACAGTGCGCGCGCCATCCTCCGCGCCCATGAGATTCGCAACCGCGCCAACGCCCTGCGCGTGCGCGTGACGGCCGCCAAGGAAGTGCTGCACGCCCAGCTCCAGCGACGCGGGCGCGAGATTCGCGACAAGGTCCTGGCCGAGCAGGCGCTCCTGCAGCAATACGAGGCCGAGGTGACCACCGTGTCCGGCGACGCTCGCAACCTGGTGGGGCGCATCGCCTACGACAGCTTCCGCCGCGTGCGTCAGCAGTTCTACGACCTGGTACTGAAGGCGGACGTGGGCGTGGTGGACGTGGCCTTCAACCGCAAGCAGGACAACACCACGCGCATCCAGGACGTGTCGCAGCAGAAGGACGAGGCGCTGCGCGCGCTCGACTCCGAGTTCAAGGGCGTGCTGTCCGAAGGGGGCCAGTGACATGCGGCGCCCCATCCTCACCGCCCTGCTCTGCCTGGCCCCCTGGGCCACCCTGGCCCAGACACAACCTCCGGAGGCGTCCCAGGGACAGCAGTACCTGGAGGGACTCGGCCACACCGCCGAGCAGGAGGCGCTGCTCCAGGAAGTCAGCCGTGCGATGCGCGCGTACGAGGAGGAGTCGCGCCAGTTCCACCACGAAGTTCAGCTCCTGGTGGAGCGCAAGTACGAGCAGAAGCGCGGCGCGCTGGTGGCCACGTACGAGAAGTCGCTGGCCGACCTGGAAGCGCAGGAGCGCCGCGAGCGCCTGGACGCCATCGCGCGCTTCGAGGAGTTCCTCCGTCGCTACCCGAACGAGCCGCGCTACACGCCGGACGTGATGTTCCGGCTCGCGGAGCTCTACTACGAGCGCTCGTCGGACACGCAGCTGCTCGCCATGCGTGACTACGAGGAGCGGCTGAAGGCCATGCCCGAGGACTCGCAGGTGGAGACCCCACCCGAGCCCGATGTGGATTACGGCCCCTCCATCGCGCTCTACCGCGACCTGCTCAAGCGCTTCCCGGACTACCGGCTCAACGACGGCGCTTCGTACCTCCTGGGCTACTGCCTGGAGAAGGAGAACCAGTTCGAGGAGAGCCGCTCCGCGTACCAGGAACTCATCGCGCGCTACCCCAAGAGCCGCTTCGCGACCGAGGCGCACGTGCGCATCGGCGAGTACTGGTTCGACAACTACGTGGATCCGGACGCGCTGCCCAAGGCGGCGGAGGCCTACAAGGCCGCGGTGAGCGACAAGGACCACCCGCTCTACGACAAGGCGCTCTACAAGCTGGGCTGGACGTACTACCGCATGGACCGCTTCGACGAGGCGGTGGATGCGTTCCTCACGCTCGCGGACTTCTACGAGGCCCAGAAGCAGGCCCAGGGCGACGAAGCGGGCGGCGGCGACCTGCGCGAGGAAGCGCTCCAGTACGTGGCCGTCTCGCTGGCGGACGAGAACTGGGGAGGCCTTGCCAAGGCCCAGGCGTTGTTCGCGCAGCGCGGCCCTCGGCCTTACGAGGCGGACATCTACCGCCGCCTCGGCAACGTCTACTTCGACCAGACGCACCACGCGGCGGCCATCGAGGCGTACCAGCTCGTGTTGAGCAAGGACCCCATGGCGAAGGACGCGCCGCAGTTGCAGCAGCGGATCGTCCAGGCCTACGAGCGGGACCGGAAGCTCGACGAGTCGTTCGCCGCTTCGGAGCAGCTGGCCACGCGCTACCAGCCTGGCAGCGAGTGGTACGCCAAGAACAAGGGCGACCCGGAGGCGCTCTCCAACGCGAACGCGCTGGCGGAGAAGAGCCTGTACTCGTCCGCCATCTACCACCACCAGCAAGCGCTGGTGTTCAAGAAGGAGGGCCGCTTCGACGAGGCCAAGGCCGGCTTCGAGGTCGCGGCCCGCGCGTACGGCGCCTACCTGGAGCGCTTCGGGCACAGCAAGAGCGCGTACGAGATGCGCTTCTATTACGCGGACTGCCTCTACTACTCGTTCCAGTTCGCGCCGGCCGCGGCGAACTACGCCCAGGTTCGCGACTCGGGGATGGACGAGAAGTACCGCAAGGACGCGGCGCTCAGCACGGTGCTGGCGTGGCAGCAGCAGCTCGCGCAAGAGGTGAAGGCGGGCACCACGCCCGACCTCAAGCCGCTGCGCTCCACCGAGCGCCCCGCGGGTGAGACCGTCAAGCCTCTGGCGCTCTCGGACACCGAGCGCAAGCTGGTGGAGGCCTCGGACAAGTACGTGGCCATGCTGCCGCGCGAGGAGAAGGCCCCGGGCATCGCCTACAAGACGGCCGAGCTGTACTACTCGCACAACGAGTTCCCCGAGGCGCGCCGGCGCTTCGAGGACATCGTGAAGCAGTACCCGAAGCACGAGGTGGCCAAGTACTCCACCAACCTCATCGTCGAGACGTTCCTCATCGACAAGGATTGGCGCAGCGTGGAGGAGGTCAGCGCGAAGCTGGCCAGCAACACGCAGGTCATCGACCCGTCCAGCGAGCTCTACAAGGACCTCGTGAAGTTCAAGCTCGCCGGCCGCTTCAAGCTGGCGGATCAGCTCCTGGCCGAGGGCAAGAACGACGAGGCCGCGCAGAAGTACATCGCGCTGGTGAACGAGGAGCCTCGCCACGAGTTCGCCGACAAGGCGCTCAACAACGCAGCGGTCGCCTACGAGAACACGCGCCGCTTCGACTCGGCCCTGAAGCTGTACGAGCGCATCTACCGCGAGTACCCGAAGTCCACCCTGGCCGATGCGGCCCTCTTCCGCGTGGCCGTCAACGCGGAGAACTCGTACGACTTCGACAAGGCCGTGGCCAGCTACACGAAGCTGGTGAAGGACTACCCGACCTCCAAGGACCGCGAGGCGGCGCTGTTCAACTCCGCGCGCCTGCTCGAAGGCCAGCAGCGCTACCCCGAGGCCGCCGCGGCCTTCATGCGCTACGCGGACCTGTTCCCCACCACCGAGGACGCGCCGAAGAACCAGTACCGCGCGGCGCTCATCCTGGAGAAGCAGGGCGATGCTCGCGGCGAGGTGCGCGCGCTGGAGGAGTTCGTCCGCAAGTTCTCCACCAAGCCCGGTCAGGTGGAGCTGGTGGTGGACGCGCGCCGTCGCATGGGCGACGCCTGGAAGAAGCTCGGCAACGAGCGCGAGGCACAGCGTGAGTACGGCGCGGCGGCCGACGAGTTCGACCGGCGCAAGCTCAAGCCAGACGAGCACCCGCTCGCCGCGGACGCCGCCGCCTACGGCCGCTTCCAGCAGGCCGAGGTGGAGTTCCAGAAGTTCGACAAGCTGCGCATCGGCGGCAAGGGCAAGGCGCTGGAGCGCAGCTTCACCAGCAAGCGCGCGGCGGTGAAGTCCGTGAACGACGCCTACGCGCGCGTCTATCCCTACAAGCGCCTGGAGTGGACGCTGGCCGCGCTTTACCGCCGCGGCAACGCGCTGGAGCGCTTCGCCAACACCATCGTCGAGACGCCCGTGCCGCCCGACGTGAAGCGGCTCGGTGACGAGGCCGTGGTGGCCTATCAGGACCTGCTCGCCCAGCAGACCGCGACGTTGGAGGACGCGGCCGTGGAGAGCTACGCGGCCACGCTCCAGGAGGCGCGCAAGAGCCGCATCACCAACGAGTGGACGCGGCGCACGCTGGAGGCGCTCAACCGGTTCCGCCCCAAGGAGTACCCGGTGCTCAAGGAGCCCAAGCAGGCCCTGGCCGCCGAGGCCGTCTATCCGGACGGGTTGGTGGGCAGCGTGACGGGCCCTGTCGTGCGCGCGCCCGCGCCAGAGAGTCCGAAGCTGAGCGGCGGAGGGGACAAGTGAGCCCCGTTCGGACGACCTCCCTCGGTGTGAGCGCCGCCCTCGCGGCGGTGCTGGGCCTCGTGCTGGGCGCGTGCGCGTCCGGTCCCAAGAATCGCCCGGACGCGCCGGTGACGGCGGCGGCGAGTGCCGATGGCGGCGTTCCCGTGGACGCGGGCGTCGCGCAGAAGCCCGCCGCGCCTCCTCCGGCCCCTGCCCCCACCAGCGGCGCCCAGAAGGACTTCCAGCGCGCGGTGGAGATCGCCCGCCGCGGAGAGCTGACCGCGGCGGAGACCGCGCTCAAGGCCCTGCTCGACCACGAGCCGAAGCTCGACTACGCGTGGACCAACCTGGGCATCGTGCAGGAGCGACAGGGCCGCGCCGACGAGGCCGAGCGCTCGTATCGCAAGGCCCTGGCCTTGATGCCCGAGCAGGAGGCGGCGTGGGATTGCCTCGCCCGGCTCTACGTCCGCACGAACCGCGCGGTGAAGCTGGAGGCCGAGCTGCGCGATGCGCTGAAGACCCGCGAGGACTCGGTGGCGCTGCACACGGCGCTCGCCTTCGTGCTCCTGCAGGAGAAGAAGCACGAGACCGCCGCCAACGAAGCCAAGCGCGCCCTGAAGGGCGATGAGCGCCACGTGCGCGCCATGCAGGTGCTGGCGCAGGTGTACTACCGCGAGGGCAAGTTCGAGCTGGCGCGCATGGTGCTGGAGAACGCGCGCGCCATCGACGCGGACGACGCGGCCACCCACAACGCGCTCGGGCTGGTGCACCTGGTGCTCAAGGCGCGGCCCCAGGCCCTGGAGAGCTTCAAGCAGGCCTCCCAGCTGCGCCCCGACTTCGCCGAGGCGCGCAACAACTACGGGGCGATGCTCAACGAGGCCCAGGACTACCCGGCCGCCGTCACCGAGTTGGAGGCCGCCGTGCGCGCCGCGCCGGACTTCGCCTCCGCGCGCCTGAATCTGGGCAACGCGTACCGAGGCCAGGGGGACTTCGCCCGAGCGCAGTCCGAGTACGAGCAGGTGCTCAAGCTGCAGCCCAGCCTCGTGGACCCGTACTTCAACCTCGCCATCCTGTACCTGGACCTGGAGCCGCAGGGACTGGACACGCTGGAGCGATACCGGAAGTCCATCGCGTACTTCGAGCAGTACAAGTCCAAGGGCGGCGGCGACGACCGCGTGGAGCAGTACCTGAAGGACGCTCGCAAGGGCATCGAGAAGGAAGAGCGCCGCCGCGAGCGCGAGCGCAAGGACCAGCTCCGCAAGGCCGCGGACCAGGAGAAGGCGGACCGCCAGAAGGCCCAGGCGGACAAGCAGGCCGCGGCGGACAAGCAAGCTGCGGCGGAAAAGCCGGCAGCCCCCGCGCCCACCCCGGCCTCTCCGGAGACCAAGTCCCCGAAGCCGTCCCACTCGAAACGTTCACCCGCGGCGGGCACCGCCCCCCGGTCCCCTGCCCCCGCGGCACCGGCCTCGGGTAAGCTGGCGACTGACGGAAAATAGGACGCCCATGCGCACCGCCCTGCCCCTTCTCATGCTGCTCGCCTCCGCGCCCGTGCTGGCGCAGGACAAGGCCGCGCCGTCGCCCGGCGCGCCCGCGAGCACGGCCCCGGCGAAGAAGGCCCGCAAGGTCATCCGCCTGGAGGCCATCGCCGTCGAGGGCCGCATCCAGAAGCCGCAGGCCTTCTACATCCTCCAGCGTTCCAATCTGAGCTTCGACGACCTGAACCGCACGGAGAGCTTCGTGCCCAAGGTCGTCAAGAGCGTGGAACAGGACCCCTTCTAGTCCATGGCCTCCTCTCCGCAGAACAAGCTGCTCCGCGTCGGCGTCATCCAGGATGGACGCATCGTCGAGGAGCACCACGTCCGGCGTGACACGGTCACCATCGGCAACGATGCGCGCAACACCATCGTCCTGCCCGCCGCGGAGGACCGGCCCTCGCGCTTCCCGCTGCTGGAGAACCAGAACCAGCAGTACCAGCTCGTCTTCGACGAGACGATGGACGGCCGCGTCAACCTGGGCTCCTCGGACGTGGACTTCCACGCCCTGCGCAACCAGGGCCTGGCCACCCGCCGCGGCAACCTCTACGTGCTGCCGCTCCAGGAGAGCGCGCGCGGCAAGGTGGAGCTGGGCGACGCCACCGTCTTCTTCCAGTTCGTCTCGCCGCCGCCCGAGGAAGCACGTCCCACGCTCCCGCCGGATGTGAAGGGCAGCGCCTGGAAGACGATGGATCGCCTGTTCTTCGGCATCCTGGCCGCCTCGCTCCTCATCCACTTCACTGGCGCCGCGGTCATCCTCGCGACGCCGCCTCCCGAGGAGCGCGAGCTGGCGTTGGATCAGCTCGAGGACCGCTTCGTGCGCGCCATCATCCCCCCGGCGCCGCCTCAGCCAGAGAAGCCCGCGGAGACCGGGCCGGCCGAGGCCAAGGAGGACGCGCACAAGGACGAGCCCAAGAAGGACGCCACGGCGGAGAAGCCCGCCGAGACGCGCTCGCCCGGAGACGCCGCGGAGCACCGCAAGCAGGTGGAGCAGAAGGTGGCCGGCAAGGGTCTGCTGAAGATTCTCGGCTCCGCGAGCAGCGGCGGCGCGGGCGCGTTCGCGGACGTGCTGGGCGGCAGCGCGGGCGGCGGAGACGTGGCGCAGGCGCTGGCGGGCGCGGGCGGCGTGGGCGTGGCCACCGAGGCCAGCGTGGGCAGCGTCGCCCAGCGCGGCGGCGGCTCCGGCAAGGTGACGAGCATCGGCGAGGTGGGCACGCAGGGCGGCGGCAAGGTGGACCTGGGCGCCAAGCAGGAGGCGAAGGTCGAGGGCCGCGTGAAGGACTCGGCGCCCGAGGTGGACAGCTCGAGCGTGGACCGCGACGCGCTGGCCCGCTACGTGAAGCAGCGCCTGAAGGCCATCCAGAACTGCTACGAGAAGGAGCTCAAGCGCAACCCGAGCCTCAAGGGCAAGGTGGTCGTGCGCTTCAGCATCAAGCCCTCCGGTCGCGCCGGCGACATCGATGTCGAAGAGAACACACTGAGCAACGACGCGGTGGGCAGCTGCATCCGCGCGGTCATCCGCACCTGGGTGTTTCCTTTCAAACCGGATGACGACGTGACTGTCGCCTATCCGTTCGTCTTCAGCCCGGCGGGTTAGGCTCCATGCGCTGCGTGGCCGGCCCCTCCCGGCCCGTGGCCCCTCGGGGGGCGCATGGAGAAGCTGTCCGTCATCGCCACTTCACCCCTCTTCGAGATGCTCGCGCCCGCGGAGCTGGCCCACCTGGCCGAGCTCGCTCGGGTGCACCGCTACGCCCCCGGCGACACCGTCTTCGAGGAGGGCGCCCTGGGCGACAGCCTCTTCGTCATCATCCACGGCGAGGTGGAGGTGGTGCGGCGCGGGGCTCGGGACGCGGTGCATCCACTCTGCGTCCTGGGGCCCACGGACTTCTTCGGGGAGATGGGCCTCATCGACCAGGAGCACCGCTCCGCCACCGTGCGGGCGCGCAGCGAGGCGGAGCTGCTCCAGCTCACTGCGCAGGACCTGCGCGCCTTCCGCCGAGCCCACGGAGATGGCTTCACCTATGTCGTCGTGAACATCGCCCGCAGGCTGTCCGCGCGGCTGCGCGAGGCGAACGCTCGGCTGGTGTCTCGGGAATGACGTCACCCTCCCACGCGGCCGTGGCGTCCGTTGACACCCCCTACCCTTGCTTCTACGCTCGAAGTGCAAGGATTTTCGGGCCTTTGCCCTCGTGAGGCGCATGAACACCCTCGGAATGTTCGCCGCCGTCGTGGTCAGCAGCATGGCCATCGCGCAGGCCCCGCCGCCGCCCGCGCCCCCCGGGACTGCCCCCGTCCCCGCGCCCCGTCCCACCACGGCCGCCGCGGTGCTCGACAAGGCCAGCGAAGTGCCGGACCCGGAGAAGCTCCAGCGCAGCAACCAGGCCCTGGGCGGCATGCGCGAGGTGCTCCGGCAGGTGCTGGAGAAGGTGGAAGAGGCCCGCCGCAGCAAGGACGTGGTGAAGCTCAACTGCGCGAACGAGAAGCTCACGCAAATCAAAGGCCTGCTGCGCATCTCCGAGCAGGCGGACGTGTCCCTCCAGGAGTCCGTCTCCCGGCAAGAGGCCTCGTCCAGCGAGCACGAGTACACCAAGGTCATGATCGCCCAACAGAAGGTGGGCCAGCTTCGCGCCGAGGCGGAGGAGTGCATCGGCCAGCTCGCCTTCCGCACGGACGAGAACCTCTTCGTGGAAGTCGAGGAGCCCAACAACCTGCCCGGCGGCGACCCCACTCGCCCCCTGCCTCCCCAGGACATCGTCGTCAGACCTCCCCCCGCGAGCCCGGTTCGCTAGGATTTTCAATCACTTCGGGTGGCCCCTGGCCCTCCGGGCGAGTCCCCCGAGTGTCCCCAACACTTCTTTCGGCCCGTGAGGGGGTGCGTGCTATGACGCCATGGGTCGGAAGCACACTGGGCGGGAGCAGGCCGTCTTCCCGCCGGAGAAGTCGTCCGGAGCCATGAAGCTGCCTGGCAAAATCTGGGGAGGCGTGAGTGCGCTGGCGCTATGGACAGCGCTGTTGCCCGCGTCCGCTCTGGCGCAGCAATCGGCCCCGCCCACCGGCGGCAACGGCTTCAAGGTCGGCGATGGCCGGCTGCATCCGTACTTCGACCTGGAGTCGCGCCTGGACAGCGGCGTGGGGTACTTCCGCCCCGCGGGCGCGGACGTGCTGGACGGCAACGTGCTGTCGCCCAAGCCCTCCAGCGAAGTGGCCCTGCACCTGCGGCCCGGCTTCCGGCTGGAGATGCCGTCGCCCTCGATGCCCATCAACCTCGCGGGCAACCTGGACTACGTGCTGTACACCGGCCTGGTGACGGCCGGCTCCGGCGCCGCGTCGCACCTGGAAGGCGCCGCGGACCTGCTGGCGCGCTTCAACCCCGAGAGCCCCCTGTCCTTCGAAGTGGGCGACCAGCTCGCGCGCTCGGACCGCACCCGCACGGTGGCGGTGGGCGCGGGCGTGCTGAGCCTCTTCAACGAGGCGCGCGCCAAGGCGACGTGGCGGCCCGGCGGCGGTGCGCTGGAGATCACCCCCTCGGTGGCGTACGCGGTGGAGTTCTTCAAGCCGCTGGGGGCCCTGGCGCCCACCGACTGCACGGACACCGTCTGCGACCCGGCCACCGCGGACCGCTTCGACTACAGCAACCTGCGCTTCGGGCTGGAGGGGCGCTGGCGCTTCCTGCCCAAGACGGCCGTGGTGGTGGACACCGGCCTGGACTCGCGCAGCTACTTCCACGACGAGCAGAGCCCCTCGGCGCTGCTGCTGCACGGACTGGTGGGCGTGGCGGGCCTCGTGTCCCCCAAGATCACCGTGACGGCCAAGGTGGGCTGGACGCAGAACCTGTCGGCGGGCGGAGGCGGCGCGCTCACCACGCAGCTCGAGGGCAACTACCTGTTCAGCCCCACGCTCACCTTCAAGGGCGGCTACCTGCGCAGCCTGGAGCCCGTGGCTGCGTACGGCCTGTTCCGGGATGATCGCGGCTACGCGGAGGGGCGCGCGCTCCTGGGCGGTCGCCTGACGCTGCACGCGGGCGCGTCCGTGGACTTCCTCCACTTCGCGGGCACGCGCAGCGACACGCTGGTGTCCCTGGACGCGGGCCCCGAGTACCTCTTCCGGCCCTGGCTGACCGGCGCGGCTGGCTACATGCTCAGCGCTCGGTCGTCCTCGGAGACGGGCGGCGGCATCAACTACACGCGCCACGAGGGATATGCTCGGCTGTCCGTGCTGTATTGAGGCCGTGTCGTCCCCGATGAGAACCCTCCGCTCCCTGCTGGCCCTCGCCGTCCTGGGCACCGCGTCCGCGTGCCACACTGCCGCGCGTCCCCCCGTGTCCCCCCCGCCGCCTCCGACCGAGGCCACGCACACCGCCGAGTCGGGCGGAACGCTCGGCCCGGGTGACGTGGTGGAGGTGCGCGTCTTCCAGGAGCCGGACCACTCCGGCACGTGGCGCGTGTCCCCCGAGGGCACCATCGACTACCCGCTGTGCAACAAGGTCCCCCTGGAGGGCCGCACGTCCAGCGGCGCCGCGGACGCGCTCCAGGAGTGCCTGTCGCACTACCTGCGGCACCCGCAGGTTTCGGTGCTCATTCGCGAGTACAACTCGCGGAAGGTCTTCGTCTTCGGCGAGGTGCAGAAGCCCGGCACGTTCCCCGTGGACGGGCGCATGTCCATCATCCAGGCCATCACCCTGGCCGGCGGCTTCACCAAGCTGGCGGCGAAGAACAACACACAGGTGACGCGGGTGGTGGACGGGCAGGAGCGGAAGATCCGCGTGCCGGTGGAGGACATCGGCGCCGGCCGGGAGAAGAACTTCCTCCTCCAGCCGGACGACATCGTCATGGTGCCGGAGAGCTTCTTCTAGGGCGGCGTCCAGCCGACCTCGTCAAGGAAGCGCCGCGCCTCGGCCTGAAGCGTGGGAGCCAGCAGCGGCGCTCCAGCCATCACGTCGCCGCGGAGCACGTCGAACGGGGCGCCGCTGAGGTGGGTGATGACGCCGCCCGCCTCCTGCACCAGCAGCGAGCCCGCCGCGATGTCCCACGGATTGAGGCCGAACTCGAAGAAGCCGTCAAAGCGCCCCGCCGCCACGTATGCCAGGTCCAGCGCCGCGCTGCCGGTGCGCCGCATTCCTTGCGCGCGAATCACGAAGCGCGCGAACAGACCCACCGGCCCGTGCGGACGCTCCCGCACGTCGTAGGGGAACCCCGTGCACAGCAGCGCGTGCTCCAGCGTCGCGGTGGCGCTGGCTCGCAGCGGGCGGCCGTTGAGTGTGGCGCCCTCGCCTCGGGCCGCGGAGAACAACTCGTCTCGCATCGGGTCATAGACGGCGCCCGCGATGACACCGCCGGGCCCCTCCACCGCCACGCTCACGCAGAAGTGCGGCACGTGGTGCGAGTAGTTCGTGGTGCCATCGAGCGGATCCACCAGCCAGCGAAGGCCGCTGGCCCCCTGCGTGGCGCCGCTCTCCTCCGCGAGGATGGCGTGGTGCGGATGACGCTCGCGCAGGAAGGCCAGGAGCACCTCCTCCGAGGCCCGGTCCGCGTCCGTCACCAGGTCGATGCCGCCCTTGAACTCGATGGAGCGCTCCCCATGGAAGCGCTCCGCGAGGACGCGGCCAGCAAGCCGAGCGCCCTCCTCGGCCGTTCGCCGCAGGGCCGAGGGTGTCTCCGAAGCCATCACGCCTCCGATGCTCACCGCTTCGCGGGCTCGGCGAGCAGCTCCTCGATTTCCGTCTGGTAGAGCTGGAGGAAGTCCTCCGCGAAGCCCTCCCGGACGTGGCGGACCACGCCCCGACGATCAATCAGGAAGCTGGTGGGCATGACCCGGACCTTCAACGTGCGCTCGGCCACCTGCGCGTTGGCGTCCTGGAGGATGGGCAGCGTCACCTTCGTCTCCTGGAGGAACGGAGCGATGGCGCGAGGGTCCTCATCCACGTTGAGCGCGTACACCTTGAGGCCCTTGGGGCCGTACTCGCGAGCGAGCGCCTCGTAGGTGGGGAGCGCGTCCCGGCACGGCTCGCACCAGGTGGCCCAGACGTCGAGCAGCACCACGTTCCCCCGCTCGCTGGCGAAGTCATAGGGCTCGCCGCCGGGGTAGCGCGTCACGCGGAACGACAGGGGCGCGCCGCCCTGGCTGCCCTGCCCCGCCTCCTGCGTGCGGTCAGTCAGCGGAGGCATGGACGGAGCAGCGGCGCAGCCTCCGAGCATCAGGGCGCCCACCAGCAGGGACACGACGTGCCGCATGTCAGGACTCCTTTCCGGCGCGAGCGCGCAGCGCGGCCAGCAACTTGTCGATGAAGCCACCGAAGGCTCCGTTGCTCATCACGAGGAGCACGTCACCTGGACGCGCCTCACGGGCCACCCGTTCCACCAACGTGGGCACGTCCGTGGCGCCGTCCGCGGCGATGCCCTGCTCCGACAGCGCGTTCACGAGCCGAGGCACATCCAGCTCCTCGCCCACGGGCACCTTGTCGTGGCGCTCGGGCACCTTGAGGCTGGCGCGCGCGGCGCCGGTGAAGGCGTGCGCGTAGTCCTCCTGGTGGATGTTGCGGCGGCTGGTGTTCGAGCGGGGCTCGAAGATGGCCCACAGCCGTCGCTCCGGGTAGCGGTGGCGGACGGCGAAGATGGTCTCTCGCACGGCGGTTGGATGGTGGGCGAAATCATCCACCACGAGCACCCCGTCCACCTCGGCGCGCACCTCTTGGCGGCGCTTCACGCCGGCGAAGGTGGCGAGCCCCTTGCGAATCTCATCGAAGGACAGGCCCAGGCCGCGGGCGGCGGCGATGACGCTGAGCGCGTTCTCTACGTTGTGCAGGCCGCCCATGGGCAGCGTGGCCACGCCGAGCGACTGACCGCGCTCCATCACCTCGAAGCGCGCGCCCTCCGGCCCGAACGAGACACCGCGCGGCGTGTAGTCCGCGTCCGCGCCCTCCTTCGCCACGTACGTCACCACGGGAGCCGTGGCACCGCGCGCGATGCGCACCGCGTTCGGATACGCGGCGCAGACGACGAGCTGTCCGTCGCGCGGGACGAGCCGCACGAACTTCTCGAAGGTGGCCTCGTAGTGGGGCAGGTCGCGGAAGATGTCCGCGTGGTCGAACTCCACGCTCGTGACGATGGCCGTGCGCGGGCGGTAGTGGAGGAACTTGGAGCCCTTGTCCCAGTAGGCCGTGTCGTACTCGTCGCCCTCGACGACGAAGTGCGGACCTTTGCCCACGCGGTAGTTGCCCGCGTAGTTCTGCGTGACGCCACCCACGAGGAAGGAGGGGTCCTTGCCCGCCTCCACCAGCACGTGGGCCATGAGCGAGGACGTCGTCGTCTTGCCGTGGGTGCCGGCCACGACCACCGAGTGCGCACGCTCGAGGAACAGCGAGCCCAGCGCGGCGGGGAAGCTCATCTGGCGCAGACCGCGCTCGCGCACGGCGGTGGCCTCGGGGTTCACCCGGCGGATGACGTTCCCGATGATGACGAGGTCGGGCCGAGCCGCGTCCAGGTTCTCCGGACGGTACGGCGTGAGGACGGGGATGCCCCACGCCTGGAGCATGTCGCTCATGGGCGGGTAGACGTTCTCGTCGCTGCCCGTGACGTCGTAGCCCGCGGCCTTGAGCATGCCGCCGAAGGAGCCCATGCCGGTGCCCGCCACGCCCACCAGGTGGACGCGACGCACGCTGGAGGGGTCGAGGGTATCGAGGACGTTGCCGTTGTCGTCAGCCATGCTTTCCCTGCTGGAGGTCGGAGAGTCCGAGCGCGTCCACGACGAGGTCGTGGAAGATGGGGCGGAAGTCGCGGATGCGCAGGTCCTGGCGGCCATTCGCCACGCGGTTGGTGAGGAGCACCACCACCAGCGAGCGGCGCAAGTCCACCCAGAGGCTGGTGCCCGTGAAGCCCAGGTGGCCCACGGCGCCCGGAGGCGTGTCCCCCAGGAACGTGCCCGCGCTGGAGATACCCGCCGAGGGCGAATCAAAGCCCATGGAGCGAGTGCTGCCCGGGAGCAGCGGATCCGTCGCGAGCAGGCGGTGCCACAAAGGCCCCGGCGCGAGGATGGCATTGCCCGAGCAGCCCTCGAGGATGGCCTGCCCGAACCGAGCCACGTCCACCGCGGTGCCGAACAGGCCCGCGTGCCCCGCGACGCCATCCATCACCCAGGCGTTGTCGTCATCGACCTCACCGGGGCGAGTGGGCGCGGCCGGAACGTCCTTCCACATCGACTCCTGGCCCGGAGCGGGCTCGCGAGGCCGAGTGGCACCCGTGGGGGCCGTCGAGCCGTCCACGGGGAGGTCCGTGAGGCGGTGGAATCGGGCGGAGAGGCCAAGCGGCTCCGCGATGTAGCGGGAGAAGAGCGTGTCGAGCGGCGCGCCACCGGCCCGCGAAAGAATCTCTCCCAGGAGGATGAACCCCACGTCGCTGTAGGCCGTCTGCGCGCGAGGCGCGGCGACGAGCGGCGTGGCGGCAGCGGCGGTGATGACCTCCTCACGGACGCGTGCGCGCACGGACGCGGAACAGCCCGCATCGAGCAACTCGGGATGCGCGGTGATGGCGCGAGCGAAGAACGGAACGAAGGGAGGCAGGCCCGAGCGGTGGTACAGCAAGTCCGCGACGGTGACGCCCGCATCCCCCACGGGCGAGCCAGGGAAGTACCGGGACACGAGCGTCTCGGGCCCCACCTTGCCCTCGGTCCACAGTCGAAGGAAGAGCGCGGTCGTGCAGACGACCTTGGTGAGCGAAGCGAGGTCGAAGCGAGTCTCGCCCGTGGTCTTCCCGGAGACACCGCCGAAGACCTGCGCGCCGCGAAGGAGCACCACGCACTGGGCCGAAGGGAAGATGCCAAGCCCGACGGCCTCATCGAGCACCGACTGGAGATTCGCGAGGGGATGCGTGCTCATGCGGGGCTCACCGCGCCTTCGAGGAACGTGAGGCGAGCGGCGTCCGCGTCCAGCCGAACACGGGTGCCAAGCGCCACGGGCTGATTGATGGCCCCATGTCCGATGGGGAATCCCGCGGCGCAAGGCAGCCCTGTCTCGCGAGCCAGGTCCCGCAGCACATCCGCGCACGAGTACGGGGCATCCTTCTCCTCGCAGGACGTGAAGTCCCCCAGGACGATGCCGCGAACCCGAGAGAAGACCCCCGCGAGCCGCAGATGGGTCCACATGCGGTCGATGCGGTACGGGCGCTCGGTGACGTCCTCCAGGAGCAACACCGAGCCATCGAGCGGCGGCAGATACGGCGTGCCGAGCAGCCGCGAGAACACGGAGAGGTTGCCCCCCACGAGCGTCCCCTCGGCGGCCCCCGGGACATATGTGTCCGTGCCGGAGAGCGAAGGCGGAGCCTCGGGGGATTCAAGGAGCCGGAACAGCGCCGAGCGAACCTCCGCGGGCTGCTTCCCGAGCTGGGTCAGCACCGGAGCGTGGATGGACACGCGCCCCTGGGCCTGCAGAGCACAGTGGACCGAAGTGAGGTCGGAGAAGCCAACGAAGGCAGGGGGAGCCGCGTCCGCAAGAGGCAGCAAGGGCAGAAGGCGAGCACTGCCGTAGCCCCCCCGAGCGCAGAAGACAGCGCGAGCCTCGCGATCGCGCAATGCCTGAGCCAGCTCCTCCGAGCGACGAGCGTCCTCGCCCGCCAGGTAGCGATGGGAAGCAAAGAGGTCGGGGCGATGAACCGGGCGGTACCGCTCGGAGAGGACCGCGAGGCCCGCCTCGAAGGTGGGGCGATCAAACGGGCCAGCCGGAGCGACGACGTGGACGGTGTCGCGGGGGTGGAGCGGAAGGGGCTTGAGCCAGCGCACGGGCGCTTCATAGCACCGGGTGCACGGACCCAGCCCTGAATCCGGGGGGGCACACGCGAAGCGTTGAGTCCCCCGGTGGTCCAGCCCCGAACACAGCAACCGCCCGTCCCCTCCCCTCCCCCACGGAGCCCAAGCAAGCCAGACCTAGGAGGCCGAGCGCTCCAGTACCGCCGCGAAGAACCCGTCTGTGCCGTGGCGATGCGGCACGACGAACAAGCAGCCATCTCGCAAGCACTCTTCCGAGAGCCAACCCGCCCCCGGCCGCACGAGGGAGAAGTCCGACCGAGCGGCGAGGAAGTCACGGACCTGCGCCAGGTTCTCCGCGTGATTGAGCGTGCACGTGGCGTACACGAGCCGGCCGCCGGGGCGAACCAGCGCGGCGGCCCGAGCCAGGATGTCGCGCTGGACGGGGACCCAGCGAGTCAGCACCTCGGGAGTCAGGAGGAAGCGCAGGTCCGGCCCTCGGCGCAGGGCCCCCAGCTCGGAGCACGGAACGTCCACGAGGACGCGGTCGGCGCCAAGGCCTGGAGCAGGAGGCTCCCGAAGGATTTGGACATGCTCCAGCCCGGCACGAGCGGCGCGTTCCCGAAGGCGCTCCAGCCGAGCGAAATCCGGGTCATAGGCAAGCAGCCGGCCATGGTCGCCCATGGCAGCCCCGAGCATCAAGGTCTTCCCGCCAGCGCCCGCGCACAGGTCGACCACGGACTCGCCCGGACGAGCCTCCACGAGGAGGCCCAGGAGTTGGCTCCCCTCGTCTTGGACCTCGAACAGCCCGTCGCGAAGAGACTGGAGGCCATACAGGTTGGGGCGGGGCCCCTCGATGTGGAGCGCGAGCGGACTCCAAGAGCCGGGGCGCGTGGCAACGCCCTCGGAGCGAAGGCGCTCGGCAAGGGCGTCCCGAGAGATCCGGAGCGAGTTGACCCGGAGGGTGATGGGCCCCGGGACATTGAGGTGGGCACAGAAGTCCTCGGCCTCGGAGCCAAGTTCGCGAGCGAAGTGGTCCGCGAGCCAGTCCGGGAGAGAAGCCCGAAGCGCCAGGGAGGGAGGCTCAGAGCCCTGGAGCATTGGAGGGGCAGTCGAGCCCAGTCCAGCCCAGGCAGCGGCATCGGCCTCGGAGACCCCGGCCAGTCCGCGGAGCAGCGCGAAGACGAGCAGCGCAGGGGGTGCATCCTCTCGGCCCAGGAGGAAGCCAAGGCGACGGCGCCACAGGCCCACGTTGAAGACAGCTTCCTTGAGGGCCTGGCGCTGGTCCCGGGAGAGGTCGCGGTGGGCTCGAAGGGAGCGGTCCACGACGCGCTCAGCGGGTGAGCCCGCGAGGACGAGGGCCACGGCGTCAGAGACGACAGGGGCGATGCCAGCGAGGGCGGCCCAGGGTTGAAGGCGAAGACGATCGAACGGGCGAAACGGGACTGTTGACAGGGCGGGCTCCGTTCTCTAAATACCCGCTTCGTCACGGCGGCGCACCGCCGGGGCGGACATATTCCCCGATAGCTCAGCTGGTAGAGCGGGTGACTGTTAATCACCATGTCCGTGGTTCGAGTCCACGTCGGGGAGCTAACTGAAAGGCCCTGCAAACCGTTAGGGCCTTTTTGTTTAACACGGGCCTCGCGATGAATATCGCGGGGCCTTCGTGCTTAAACCCCTGAATCACAAGGGATTTTGCCTCGCCGCGATGAAGAGGGCGCCCTCTGCGCTCTGCACCCCAGAGCGAGACACCTGCCCTTCTCGACTGCCCAATGGCCTCTCGAAGGCGCTCTTTGGCCCAATTTGGGGAGAGAGGGGTAGAGAGCGTTTAACAGGTGCTGTTAACTTTTGGGGCGGCGTTTAATAGCATTCTCTTGGTGCCCTGCTCTTTCCGCTTTGCGGTTCCTGGGAGGGCGGCTCTCGCCGCTTTCCAGTTTCATCTTTTGCATGTTTTGCTTGCCCCAAGGGGCAACGCGATGCCAGCAGAGGCCTCTCCAAACAAGCACTGCCAGTAAAGACATTCTCCGCACCACTGCTCCAGCGGCCTCCGCCGCCGGTTCACGCGACACTCGCCATTGTCGCGAAGCGGTCGCGCCACATCGAGAAACTCCTCGGAGCCTCAAGTTTCCGAGAAGCGCCTGCTCATCGCGTGGCCTCGTGAAGCTGCCGACCTTCCCCCGCGCGTGGTGGCCTCACACTCAGAGCAGAGTGTCGAGACGCGACCCAGCAGAATGTTTACAGCTGTACCGTCGTACACTAGGGTCCCGCGGAAATGCTGAAAGTGCGAGTGTTTCGTTTGTTCGTGCTAGCGGCGGCCCTCGCGGTGCCTGGAATTGCCCGCGCGCAGGTCGTCGTCGGCCTCTATCCGGTTCAGGGAAAGATTGAGCCGCGGTTCCTCAGTGACGCCGAAGGGCTCATCGTGTCTGGAGTCCGAGACAGTGACCGGCGGAGGGGGGCATTCATCCTGCGAGGCCCCGTGCCATTAAAGGCAGCGTGTGAGCCCACGGTTACCACGGAGTGCCTGGCCAGGCTCGGGCGGGGAGGCGCCATCCTCTACGCCGAGGCGGCGATGGATGGGGGGGCAGTCTCGGTCTCCCTCTCACTCATCACCGGCCAGCAGCAGCGCACACCTCCCGTCCACTTCCGATTTACCCCCGGATTCGTCGACCAGAGGCCCGCTCACTTTGCGGTGGAGCAACTCGAGAAATCCCTCGCGGACCTGACGCGGCCCACGGCCTCAAACAGTGTCGCTCCCGGGGTTGCCTCCCCCTCCCCCCAGGCCAAGGCTCACCCCGCCGCAGAGGCACAACCTGCTCCCATCACAGGCACGCCGACGGCCGTCGCGACAGCGGACGCCTCGAAGGAGGACGCCCTTGAGCCCGCAGTCCAAGGGGGGCTGGATGAACAGGCGGCGCCGAGTTCGTCCAAGTGGATGCGGACGACGGGCATCTACGCGTCGATGGGTGGCGCAGTGCTCCTCGGTACGGGTGGATTCTTCGGGCTGCGCAGCCGAGCCATGAACAAGGACCTCTCGCGCCGGTACTCCGAAGGACGCCTGGTGCCGGGCGACCACTCGAAGTTCGGCCAAGTCAAGACATACAATACGCTGGCGAACACCCTGATGATTGGTGGCGGGATTGTCGCCCTCACAGGGCTCTCCTTCTGGGGCCTGTCCGGAGTGTCATTCGACTCGGATGGACAGGGTGGCGGAAACATCAGCGTGAGGGGGCGGTGGTGATTCGTTCATTCGTGATGTGTGGCGCGGTGCTCTTTCTGGCATGTACGAAGGTCCCCGAGGGACTCTGCGATACCGAGGCGGACTGCTCGGCAGGGCTGAGCTGCCAAGAGGGTGTCTGCGTCGGATGTAGCGGGGATGGTGAATGTCACGCGTGGGAGGCCTGTGGCAAGGACCGCCGCTGCGCGCTGCGGGAGGGCAGGTGCGCGACCCAGATGAACTGCAAGGAATTGGAGTCCTGCTCGGACGAACACACCTGTGTAGTCGCAGCGGGCCGCTGCACGATGGAAGCGGACTGCCAAGCATACGAGTCCTGTAACTACACGACGAATCGGTGTGTCCTACAGCCCAACCGGTGCAATACTGCCACCGACTGCGGGAGCGGGTCTCTATGGGGGGTCTCCTGCGGAGCCACCCATCAGTGCATGGGCACGCCACCTCCGGCCGGGAAGGACATTCTTCTCGCAGGAACCCTCGAAGAAGGCGCGTGTTTCATGGAGGCGTTCTCGAGCATCCTCACCCCCACCCAAGTACAAGTAGGCTTGGGATGCGACACTTCCAATTACAGGCTCGCCCCCAACGGCCTCATTTACTACATCTATTTGAAGCCCGCTATAACGCAACTAAAGCTCTTCGTTCCGGACTCATTCAAGTATGAGCTAGGTGCTCTCACTTATCCTTCGGACCCCATCAAGAATGACATCGTGGTTCCGACGCCGAAATGCAGCACGAGCAGCGTCACCGATTACCTCATACAGGCAGGCACCGGTAGCATCGCATATACCTGCGGCCCCTCTAAGGATGGTCCCATCGAGTACCACACCCTCCAGGGAGCCGTCTTGACGTCCTCGTACATACCTGCCGCCTGGAACGCCGACGACTTCATTCTCGCTCACGGCAAATTCCATACAGACATGGTTGTCCTCTCCCCGGACCGCACAGCCATCCAAGTCACCGGGTTGCCCAAGTCGTGGACATACCCAATAGATGCGCGCGCGCATCCGACGGGCTTCTGGTTCGCGACCTTCGACTACGTGCTGGGCGAGCAGTTGTGGCACATCGACAACCAGGGGGTCGCGACCCTCAAGGGCAAGTATGGCGACTTCCCTAGTGGGGCGCCTGCGGGCGCCGCCGGAATTCTGGACAGCGAGGGGGCGCTCTACACATGGAGCCTCATGTCGCCCTACGATGCCATCGTCAAACGACCGTTCGACGGCTCCACCGGGACAGTGGTGTACACCGAAGCGTCCGCTCAAGGGGTCGTCAACAGAGATTCGAAGTTCACGCGACTGTTCAACCTCATGCACAGCTCGAAGATATTCAGAGGCCCGTAGTCCTTGGCGGGGCCCCCGGGGACAAACGTCCCCGGGCTCCACTCAGCGATGAGCTTGTCCCGGCTCCGTGACTCTCCCGCGATTCATCTGGCGCCCCTCATGGGCATGCGATGACGCAGCAGGCGACCCGGGCGAATAGCCCTTGGCAATGGAAACACCGTACCTCCTGCATAGCTGTCGCGTGAAGCGGGTAACTCGCGTCGATGTTGTGGATGTCGTCCTTGTGTCGCATCTCAAGGGCACCGGTGCCTGGTGTCCCTTCTGCCAGCCGCGAAGCAGTCGGTGCAAGGCAGCTACGTCCGACGCCCTGTTCTGCTTCTGCTGATTCTTCATCTCCACCTCACACGGGGGGCTTATCCCTCAGAGAGGTGTCTCAAGAAATCGTGGGGCGAAGGACACCCTATTGACCATGCTTGCAAAACCACTCCCCAGCGTACATGACCCCTTGCCGAATGAGTCTGTGAATCCGACGATTGATGTTGGCTCGCTGTATATTGTCGTGGGGATTGAGGGAGTGTCGTTTCGGGTGGTTGATTCTGATGGTGAGCCCATCTTAATTCCTATTTTTCTGTTTGAGGTAGTTGATGACTGGGTGCCGGAGGACTGGGCTCAAAAGGTGTGGCTATCTGATGATTGGACTTCATTTGGGGCGCCGGAGTTGATGGCTCGTGGCTTCTTTGAAGATTGGCATGATGGCGACACCCATGTGAGACGAGTCTTCGCTGGCGTCTATGAGAAATTATGGAGCCATTATGCAGAATTGTTGATTGGTCAGCCGTATGTTTTGAAGGACGGCACGTGAGCTAACCAGGCGCCTCTCCGTGCGTCCGTCGTCGAGGAGTCGCGCCTGCAATACCAGGCTCGTCCTCACTCCAGCCTCGGCTACCTCACGCCTCTGGAAACTCGACGAAAACGTGAAGCAGCGGTACCCAACCCATCCCGACGGAGCCAGTGAGCGTCAAGGTAGATGTCGCGAGAGAGGATTCAGCCGATGTGCTTCAGCTCCTGCACAGCCGGAGGGAGAGAGGGAGAGGGGCCGAGACGGACGAGGCCATCTGGTGTCCAGTTGCGAGTGGCGCGGCTCCAACGCGCAGGGTGACGGGCTCGGGCGCGCTGGAATACCCGGTGGCGTCGAGTCAGCAGCGCTACATCGCGGCCAGCAGCTTCTTCAACCGGGCATTCTCCGTCTCCAGTTGCTTCAGTCGCTTCGTGTCGTTGGCGTCCATGCCCCCGAAGCGCTTGCGCCACGCGTACACCGTCGGCTCGCTCACCCCGTGCTTCTTCGCGGTCTCCGGCACCGAGGTCCGCTCCGCCTCGCGCAGAATCGCGACCATCTGCTCCTCGCTGAACCGACTCTTCTTCACCGCCTGCCTCCGTCGTACCCGGAGCGCCATCCTCTCAAGCTTCAGCTGGTCCGAAAATCCCAGGGCATGTCACCTGCAAAGGGGGCACGGTTATGGTGGTTGCAATGGGCCTCTGATCCATGCGGCGTCATGCCGCTTCATCGGATCCCGCCCTCCCACGAGGCTGTCAGTCAATTTGCAGCCAGCTCCCGAACGGCTCGCCAACCAGCATGGAGGTGAGCAGCCAGGCACAGACGTCGTCCTCGAAGACGAAGCCGCTGCCATCCGTGTTCTTCGGTAGAGCGACGCTACTGGCCACCGGCGCCTCCCCTGGTTGGGCGTGAGGTTCCCCGCAGATCCTCGAGTTCACGCCACCCCGGTACGTGCGCACTCATGAGTGCCTTGAAGAGGCGCCCATGGGTCGGTACGCGCAGGTGCAGCATCTCGTGGGCGATGACGAAGTCCTGGAAGCGCGGGTCCTGGTCGACGAGATCGCTCGCCAGCGTGACGGTACCTGCGGACGAGCACGAGCCCCACTTCCGCCGCATTTCCTGCACGCGGATGACCTTCGGGTTTACGCGCAGCTTCACCGCCCAAGCCAAGGCTCGGCGTCGAAGTTCCTGCGTGGGATAGAGGGAACTCTTCATCATTGGCTACTCGGCAAGAAGCGTCGCGACAACCACGTCGACAACGCGAGAGCGCTCGTCCTTCTGGAGCGCCAGCAAGGGGCGGTAGAGGCCGGCGCGCAGTCGGCGCTGCTCGTCAGCGTTCACCACCGCGTTGGGGAAGCGAGCGAGGAGCGCCTCGGCCTCCTTGGCGAGGTCCATGGGCGAGACGCTCGACTGCTTCAGCGCTGCGTCATCACGCAGGCCCCAGAACACCGAGAAGGCGCGCGTGGAGAGCCCGCTCTCCTTGGCGGACTTCATCGCCGCCTCCTTCTCGGCGGCGAGCGCCGCGAGGAGGTCCATCGCCGCGAGTCCGTCGATCTTGCGAGTCTCGAGGTCCTTCAAAATGCGGTCGGCGCGGTCCTTCAACGGGTTCAGGACAGGTGCCGCGCTCGGGTCGTCGTCGATGTCCTTCTGGAGCCCGCGCACCAGGTTGAAGACCTTGCCTTCATCGGTTCCGTCCTCGCCCCTAAGCGACTCGAGCGTCTTGACGTCGAACGTGATGCTCTTGGTGAGCCGGCCAAGCCCGGCTTGCGTCGCGTTCTCCTCGATGAGGCGCCGCGTCTTGTAGGCGAGGTCAGCGACGAAACCAACCTTGTCCGAGTAGGCGTTGCGCACGGCTGCGTAGAGCTGTGCGAGCCCCTTGAACGTCTTGATGTGATCGCGCAACTCGGGCGACGGCGAGAGGATCTCCCAGAGGTTCTCGATCTCCTTGTAGGCCTCGAAGAACACCTTGCGTACGGCCGGGTCGAGGAACTTGCCATAGACGATCTTCTCGAGACGTTCGTCGGCGCTGCCGCCTTCGCCTGCGTCGAGGTACTCGGTCGCAGCCCTGCCGATCTTCGTCTTGAAGTCGCCCATGAGGACGTCGAGATCCTCGATCACCCCGCTCACATCGGAGGAGTCGAAGCGCAGCGCCTTCTTCAACTCGCGCAACATGCCGACGAAGTCGATGACGAGGCCAATGCGCTTCTGAACACCCTCGGCGTCGACGTAGGGGCGGTTCACGCGGGCGATGGCCTGCAGGAGCACATGGTCCCGCATCGGCTTGTCCAGGTACATGCAGTACAGAAGCGGCGCGTCGTACCCCGTCAACAGTTTGTCCGTGACGATGAGGATCTTGGGAGCCTTGTCGGCCTTCTTAAAGAGGACCCGCACATCCTCCTCTCGCTCCTCGCTGAGCTGGAGCTGAGCGACGAGGGGGCGGTCGATCGCATCAGCAGCGTTCTCCGTGTAGACCGCCTCGGTCCACTCGGGCGGCAATATTCTGTCGAATGCGCGCTTGTACTTCGCGCACGCTTCGCGGCTCACGGCGACGACGAACGCCTTGTAATGCAGCGGGAGTACATTCTCCTTGAAATGCTCCGCGACGAACGCGGCGACCTTCTCGATGCGGTCGTCGGCGGCAAGGAACGTGCGCAGGCCCACGGCGCGGTCGAGGACCTTGTTCAGCTCCTCGATGTCCGTGATGCCCTCGGCGGCGGCGAGGTCGAAGAACTCCTTGTCGAGGAGGTCTACGGGCGCAGCCATCTCGCTCGGCGCCATAACATGCTTGATGGGCAGTGTGGTCTCGTCGGCGATGGACTCGGCGATCGAGTACTTGTCGAGGTAGCCCAGCTCGTCCTGCGTGCCGAAGATTTTGAACGTGCCCTCGCCCTGCGAGTTGCGCGCGATGGGCGTGCCCGTGAAGCCGATGATGGTCGCGTTAGGGACAGCGGCCATCAGGTACGTGCCGAGATCCTTCGCGACCGAGCGATGCGCCTCGTCGATAAAGACGTAGACGTTGTCGCGTAGGCAGCTGTTCTTTCTGATCTCGTCGAACTTATGGATCATCGCGACAATCAGGCCGCGGAAATCACTGTCGAGGAGATGCTGCAGCTCGGCCTTGCTATTGGCTCGCTTGGTCGCGATATCCTGCTTCTGCATCTCGCCGAGCAGGCGCTCGACCCATCCCTTGAGCTGTCCCTCGAGTTCGGTGCGGTCGACGACAAGGAGGACCGTTGCGTTTTTGAAGCGCTCCTTTTCATTGAGGATGAGGCGCGCAGAGGTGAGCAGGGTAAACGTCTTGCCTGAGCCCTGCGTGTGCCAGACCAGCGCGCGCGTCTTCTTCGGGTCGGAGCAGCGGTTGACGATGGCGTCGATGGCGCGCTGCTGGTGCTGCCTGAGAACCGACTTCCGCGTCTCGCTGTCCTGGACGTAGAAGAGAATCCAATGCTGAAGCGTGCGGAGGAAGTCGGTGCGATCAAAAAACGCCTGTACTGCGAACCGGTAGGTCTCCTCGCGCGCCTGCTTCCAGCGCGCCATATCGCGGCGGTTCGCGTTCCAGGTGACACCGTACCAGTAGTCGAGAAGGTGCGTGACGTTGAAGAGCTGTGGCGAGCCGAGCAGTTCGGGCGTCTCCAACTCGTAGCGCCGGAGCTGCTTCACCGCGCGCTCGATCGCGTCGCCGTCCTTCGGGTTCTTATTCTCGACGATGCATACGGGCACGCCGTTAATGACGAACATCACGTCCGCGCGGTTGCCCTTGCGCCGCCCGGCCGGCTTGATTACCCATTCCCAGGTCACATGGAACGAGTTCGCGTCAGTGTTCTCGAAATCGACCAGCTTCACTGAACGGTGGCGATTCTCTGCCTCGTCGTACCACCGCCGCTCGCCGCGCAGCCACGCGAGCATGTCGCGGTTGCCTTCGATGGTCGGCGGGAGCGCGTCGAGCGTCTCGATGACGGAGCGGAGCGCATCCGACGACATCCAGGGGTTGAACATCGTAAGCTTCGCGACCAACTCATCGCGGAAGAGCATCCCGGCATCGCCACCGCGCTTCTCTTTCGAGATTTCCGGGGTGAGTGGCGTCCAGCCGATCTCGACGGCGTGCTTCACCATCGGAAACTGCACGGTGTTGGCTTCGCTGATTTTGAGAGTGCTCATGCTGCAGCCTCCGGCTCGCGAGTCGAAGGCACTCCGAGTGCCGAGAGCTGATCGACCCGGATGGTGGCCGTCAGCAGCTTGTGCAGCAGCGACTTGAAGAGCTCGTCGAGCACGGCTCGTTTTTGCTCGTGCAGGTCGATCATGCGGTCGAGAGCCTCCAGGATGCCGACGATTTCTCGCTGTTCGTCGACGCTGGGTGGAACCGGAAGAGGCAACGAATCAATCGTCCCCGTGTTGAGGTTGTACTTGCCGTCAGCGGCGGGCGTTGCACGGCCGGCAACCAACGACGTCCCGAGCACCGACGCGTAAAAATAGGCAACGTACCGGGAGTCGACGTTCGGCTTGAGACGAGCGCGAATCAGGTAGGACGCGAAGAGTGCCGTCGAGGGGATTCCGCTGTACACTGCGCACGAGCCCAACCGTTCCAGCACGCCGTTCGTGCGAATGAACAGCAGGTCTCCATCCTGGAGAAGATACTTTCTGGCCTCCTCGTCGGGAAGGTCGCAGTACTTAAGCTGCAAGCCATTGACCCGGCCAGGCTCCACGTTTGGAATTCGGAGGACCGGATATCGCTTCTTCTCGAGGGTGCAGTGGATCGATGTGCCGTACTGCAGCCACTCTCGGACCTCGCTGAAATTGACGACATTCCAGCTCTCTGGTACCAGCCCAATTTCGCTTTCCTTCTGCTCCTCACCACGCAAGCCGCGCGTGAAGAGGGTCGTCATGGCAGCGCGCTTGATGTCGCTCGCCAGCACCACCTGCCGTTCTTCCGCGAGAAGCGACGTTCGCACTCCATCCAGAAGCCGGGAGAGCACTCGCTGCTCCGAAAGGTCTATTTCTGGGATCTCGAACTGAAGGTACTCCTGCCAGTCGAGGTTGCGGATGCCCGTCGTGGCACGCTGGAGGGATTCGGTGGCGCCAGCGAGGTAACACGCGTGAAGGAAGAGCGCGACATATCGCGGATCGAAGCGAGCACGATCAATGACGCGAATTGCGGTGGTGAAGTTGCTCGTGAAGTAGATCCTCGCGTCCGGACGGGTGAATAGGGCGACTCGTCCGACCGCCTGCTTGGGTCCGCCGCCCGATCGCTCGATGATAATGTCTTCATCATGCAGACGACGTTCTTCTAGATATCGCGACTCGACATCGAGATCGACGGCGTCCGAGAAGTCGAGCAGGCCGTCGCCACGAAAGTTTGTGCCCCTTATTACGCAGGCAGCCAGTAGCGGAGCTCGCTCGCCCTTCCATAGCCCACTCACCAGCGAAAAAGCGGTCTGGTCATCCAGCCTCGTCATCTTCACGGCTCGCTCTCCACCGAGGCAAGCCGAAGAAGTGCGGGTTCAAGCGTCTGCCAGAGTTCCTCGGTCTTCTTCGACAAGTCGTTAGCTGCCGTTACCAGCTCAGCAATGCGCCGATGGCTGGCCGCTTCGGACTGAGCAGCCCACCGGCTCGGGCTAAGGTTGTAGTCCGAGTCTACAACCTGCTGCTTTGTGATTACAGCAAGCTCACCTTTGATCGGTTCGCCCTTGAGGAAGCTCGCTGCCAAGCCCCGGATGCTCTCATAGGGCAGGTAGTTCTTCGGCTTTCCCTTGAGGAAGTGGCGGCTTGCGTTGAGGAGGACGACGCGCCCCTTGCGAGCAGCAGGCTTCCGTTTGTTCAGGACGATGATCACGCCTGCGGCAGTGGTGTTATAAAATAGATTGTCGGGCAACAGAATCACACCGTCGATCAAGTCGCGGTCGACGAACCACTTGCGGATGTTGCGCTCCTTATCCTCATTCTTCGAGCCCGAGCCGCGTGTCACTGCGCCAGTGTCGAGGACGACAGCAGCGCGCCCATGCTCGTTCAAGCACGCCAGCGTGTGCTGGAGCCACGCCCAGTCTCCCTTGCCTGTCGTGATTCCGCCCGTCGTGCGGAACCGTTCAAATGGGTCGTTCGCAAAGACATCAGGAGCGAACGGCTGGTTCCACATCGGATTCGCGACAACCACGTCGTGCGTTTGGATCTTTCCCTCAGGTGTGCGGAACTTCGGGTTGATCATTGTGTCGCCGCGCGCGAGCTCGATCTGCATGTCATGAATGATCGCGTTCATCTTCGCGACGGCGTAGCTCTCAGCCTGAAGCTCCTGGGCAGTAAGCTTCAGCGGCACCTTGCTCGTCGGGTCGAATTCGCGGGCCACAAGCTGCAGCTTCACGAGGAGGCCCGCGGAGCCGCACGCGTAGTCATGGCAGCACTCACCGGGTTTCGGCCTCATGATGTGGGCCATCAAGAAGCCAACCTCGGTCGGTGTGAAGAACTCGCCAGCGCTCTGCCCCGAGCCCTCTGCGAACTTTCGCAGCAGGTACTCATAGGCGCGCCCCAAGAAGTCGGGCTGCACGTCAGCGAGGCCGAGACGGTAGCGCGGATCGGAGAAGGTCTCGACAACGCCACGCAGCTTGGCGGGGTTGATGTCGCGCTCACCATTTCGCTCGGCGGCGAAATCGACGACGTCGATGACGCCGGAGAGCGACGGGTTCTGCTTCACTACGGCGCGCACAGCCTTCGTGAGGTGCTCGCCGATGTCGCGAGGCTTCTCCTTAGCTGGCCAAGCGAAGGCCTCGCGTTCGTTGATGACCGCCCAGCGCGCTTCGGCTGGCAGGTAGAAGCGCAGGAGCGAGTGATCGCCCTCGGAGATCTCGAGCGCGGTCTCGCGATCGCCGTACTCCTCTGCGAGGCGATTGATCTCATCGTCGAAGACGTCCGAGAGGCGCTTCAAGAAGAGCAGTGGCAGCAGGTAGTCCTTGAACTTCGCCGCATCCTTCTCGCCACGGATTGAGCAGGCAGCATCCCAGAGCATCTGCTCCATCGGCTTTGTGGTCGGGACGGCTGCGGAGGACTTCCCGCGCCGACGCCTCGTCACCTCCGCGGCCGCACTGGGCGCTTCTCGTGCCGTGGCCCCTTCTACCTCGTCGATGCCGGCCTCCTGGGCGAGCGCAGCGATGACCTCACGGGCAGCCTTCTGAGGCTTGCTCAAGCCGCCTTCCCACCGGTTTACCGTCGCGAAGGACACCCCAAGCCGCTCCGCAAGCTGCTCCTGGGTGAGGTTCAGCCTGGCGCGGATCGATCTCAGGGTCGCCGCCAAGGTGGTTGCATCTGTCATGTTTGCTATAATTGCTATATTGCATCATACTGTCAAGAAGGACTGAGTCTGCTCGCCTGCGCAGCTCCTACCCGCCCTCGCTTATCTTCCCCAACATCGCCCGCTGCTCGGCCCACCTCCCGGCTAGGACACTGCCCGGAGGGGCCGCTCATCCATGGGCTCGGAGCCGTAGACGGTCTCAACCTCCAAGACCGCGTCTTGGAGATCCAGCGCCAGTTTCAACGGGGCGAGGAGTTGCGAGACCTGGGTGCGCGTGATCCCGGGCTTCCGCTCGGTGGCTGCACGGTCGGCGACGAGGCGCCGGTTGATGCATTCCGCAGGTGGCGCGCGAGGGCACGCTGCTGCGAGACTTTGGCAGGCCTGCGCACGGGCTCGGGCCTTGATGGCAGCAGTAGGTCGGCAGGTATGACGCTTGAGCCCTTGCGCAGGAACAGCGATGCCGCAATGACGAGAAATCGCTGGGCGGCGGAGTGTCGTTCTCCATAGGCCGCGTCGCGCTCTCGGCGCCGGTCATGCCGCATCCCTCGTGCCGGCAGCAGCGCCAAAGCTCAACAACTCGGCCTCGCAGGCCGGACTCCTCGTTCAAGTACCACCGCGCCACACACGCCAGTCAACAGGCCTAGCGCAGACGGGCCGTGTCGCTCCTGTACCGCACTGGGTTGTTGAGACACCAGGTTGGTCGTAATCAGGCGCGCCTGCCGACGCGCGCCCTGGCTCCTCCAGCATCTACCTCGGCCCCCCACAGCCCACTCAGCCGGCACAGTCAGGGCCGGTACCGCGCCACCTCATGGAAGAATTGCGTGAACGAGTAGTCCAGCAGCGACTGGCGGGACTGCATGTACCGGCGGGCGCGGAGGAAGGGCAGCCAGACGCGCTTGCCCACCCGCACCTGGGACTCTTCCACCTTCTGCCGCAGCACCCATGTCCCGCCCAGCCGCCGCACCAGCATGCCGCCCAGGAAGGCCCCGAGCGCCGGAACCGTGTGCTCGTAGATGAGGTCCCGCTCAAACCGCTCCGGGAAGTT
>JAEMGR010000035.1 GCA_016458225.1 Myxococcaceae bacterium JPH2
TTCCACCTTCTGCCGCAGCACCCATGTCCCGCCCAGCCGCCGCACCAGCATGCCGCCCAGGAAGGCCCCGAGCGCCGGAACCGTGTGCTCGTAGATGAGGTCCCGCTCAAACCGCTCCGGGAAGTTCTCCCGCCAGAAGTAGAAGTCCAGGTCCGTGAGAGACTCGGCCGTCTCGTCCATGATGGAGGGCACCTTGGTGTGCAGCGCGGCGGCGAGACCTTCGGACAAGTCTCCGTAGGATTCGAGGACGCGCTCCGGATTCGCCACATCCGAAGGACGAGCGACAGGGAGCCACTCCTCCGGCACCGGCGGCCGGAAGGCGTTGAGTTCGGCAATCTTCCGCTGCCGCTCGCTGATGGCAAACTCGTCCGGCAGCCGCGAGAGGAAGGGCGCCACGTCAGGATGGAAGCGCGGCTCGACGGGTACGAGCGCAGCGCTGCGGTCCCGCAGCGTGCGCAACACCGTGTCGAAGTCGAGGTCCGGCCGCAGGTGGACGTGGGCACGGGCCTGCACCACGCGCGCCTCATCGCTGACGAACTCGGCGGCAGTGGGCCAGAGCACCAGGAGGACGGAGCCGTTGGGGAGTTCCTCCACGAGATGGGCAGGCGTCGAAAGCATCCGCTCGCGACCTACGCTTTCTACGAGCTTGGGGCCGAAGATGTTCAGCCAGAACAGCTCGTAGACCTTGTCGAACCCATCTCGCCTCGTAGATTCATCATCGCGACCAAAGTTTGGATAATCCGCCAGCTGCCGGTCGGCCATGCTGTGGGCCATGGCATTGACGACCGAGCAGCTTGAGGCCCAGGCACGGATCATCTGCACGAACTTCTGGCAGCGTTCGACAGGCCCAAAGAACGAATGCGGCTGGACCGCGACCCATATGTGAAGACTGCATTCAGATGGTTCAAGGAACAACCGAAGCGTCATGTCCAACGAGGGACGATTCGCGCGGTAAAGCCCGACTACAGCGCTGCTCTCATCACGCTCCTCGTTAAATGCCTTCCAAAATGCGGCACGAGAATATTTGTGCCGCCGTTTCCCCTCAACAACCTCGGGCATCCAATCGAATGCATGAGCTTCAAGCGCCAGAAGGAATGGCTCTAGTGCGCGCTCAAGACTATCCTGATGACCCAAGGCACCTTCGAAAGAAAGGCGGAGGATATCTTCCGAGGCTACTTCGCGAAGTTCAAGCACCTTCATTCGAATGACACCTCCACACCCTTTACTTTCCTTTCAGCAATGCCCACGGATTCCCTCAGCACATCGACTTTCGAGGGTTTCAGGGCCCCCCCTTCGTAGACGAGGCGGACCCTCAGAACTCTCGCTTGCTGCCGGATCTTGGTCCTCAGAATACTCAACGTCTCACCGTAGTTGGAGACGATCTTGAGAAGGCGCGGCGTTTCGATCGCGTGA